>JBBREW010000377.1:0-3146 GCA_038225335.1 Rhodobacterales bacterium | reverse complement strand
GTGTCGCCCGGCGCGCAGACATTGGCCAGCGACGCTTCCCATGCCGCATGGCCGTTGCCGATATAGATGGCGACCTGACCTGTGGTGCAGGCCACGGCGGTCAGGTCCGGGATCAGGCTATGCGTCAGGTCGTGCAATTCGCCTTCGTAGATATTGGGCGACGCGCGGTGCATCGCGCGCAGCACCGCATCCGGCATGACAGAAGGGCCGGGAATGGCCAGATAGGGACGGCCTTGGGCAAGGGACATGAGGGGCGTGCTTTCCGCTGGACTGATCCGCCAGACACTAGCCACAGCCTTGGCGGCGTCAACAGCGGCCAGTGCCACAGGCGTGCGCTTCGCGCCTTGCTTGCCCCGCAAGGGCAGAGCGACTAGATATCCCCTTCACACCGCCCCGATGCACAAAGGCCACCGGATGCTGCGCAGAATAGTCACCGCATTGACGGGCCGCGACCGTCCGGCGCCGGTCTATACGCTGGACACGCCTGCCGCGCGCAGACGGTCGTGGCTGTATTACCTGTTCGTCGATCACGGCTTTCTGCGCTATCGCTGGACAAATTTCGATGAGATCGCCCCCGGTGTGTTCCGTGCCAACCATCCCCATGCGACGCGGCTGCACGCCTACCGTGCGATGGGCATCCGCGCGGTGCTGAACCTGCGCGGGCTGTCGGACAAACCCCCCTATCTGATCGAGGTGGCGGATTGCGCTGCCATCGGGCTGGACCTGATCAGCGTAAAATTCGCCGCCCGCGCCGCACCGCGCCGGGAAAAGCTGCTGGAGCTGCTGGAGACATTCGACACCATCCCGCGGCCTTTTGTCATGCATTGCAAGTCGGGGGCCGACCGGGCCGGACTTGCCTCTGCCTTGTATCTGCTGGATCAAGGGGTGCCGATGGATGTGGCGCGCCGTCAGCTGGGGTTGCGGTATCTGCATCTGAAATGGACCAAGACGGGGATTCAGGATGCCCTGCTTGATCTTTATGCCCAGCGGCTGGACCGGGGACCGGTCAGCCTGCGCGACTGGGTACGCGACGACTATGACCCCGCCGCCGTGCGGGCCCTGTTTGCCAGCCGCCGCAGCCTGCCACTGTGACCCGCGCCCTGCCAGACCCGGCCACCGATCCCGCAAATGATCCCGCAGTCGATCCTAGGGCGTTTCGCTGGATCTGGCGTCGCTATCTGCGGCAGTATTGGCCGATCATCACCGTGGCCGTGGTTCTGATGGCGATCGAAGGCGGGATGCTGGGGCTGTTGTCCTACCTGATAAAGCCGATGTTCGACCGGGTGTTTGTCGGCGGCGACGGGTCGGCAATCTGGCTGATCGGCGTGGCGATCATGGCGATCTTTCTGACCCGCGCCGCCACCTCGGCCGGTCAGCGCATCCTGTTGATGATCGCCAGCCAGCGCGCCGCTGCCGCCATGCGCCGGGACCTGTTGCGCCACCTGATGCGACTGGACAGCGCCTATCACCAGATCAACCCGCCGGGGCAGTTGATCGAACGGATGCAGGGCGATGTAACGCTGGTGAACCAAAGCTGGGCTGCGATCCTTGTGGGATTGGGACGCGACGCGGTGACGGTCGTGATCCTTTTTGCCGTAGCCCTGTCGGTCGATTGGCAATGGACGCTGATCGCGCTGATTGGCACCCCGTTCCTGATCCTGCCCGCGCTGGTCGCGCAACGCTATGTGCGGCGCAGGTCGGTCACAGCACGCGAACTGGCGGGCCGCATGTCCACCCGGCTGGACGAGGTGTTCCACGGCATCAACCCGATCAAGCTCAACGCCCTCGAATCCTATCAGGCGGACCGCTATGACGCGCTGACCGATGCCCGCGTCAGCGCAGAGGTGCGCGCCACAGCCGGACAGGCCACGGTGCCCGCGATGATCGACGTGATGACCGGTGTGGGTTTTCTGGCGGTCATGGTGTTCGGCGGCGGAGAGATCATTGCCGGCACAAAGACCGTGGGCGAATTCATGTCCTTCTTTACCGCCATGGCGCTGGTGTTCGATCCCCTGCGGCGGCTGGGGCAGACCAGCGGGCAATGGCAGGTCGCCAGCGCCAGCATCGACCGTCTGCAAAGGGTGCTGGCGGAACGGCCAACCCTTGTGTCGCCTGCGATCATCCGCCCGGCCCCCATTGCCGCACCGGATATCCGGCTGGCGGATGTCAGCCTGACCTATGGCGATCTGCCGGTCCTGCGGGGTGCGACCTTTACCGCCGCCGCCGGGCGCACCACAGCACTGGTGGGCGCATCCGGGGCAGGCAAAAGCACCGTGTTCAACGTGCTGACCCGGCTGGTCGAACATGCCAAAGGCACCGTCAGCATCGGGGGCGTGCCCGTTGCCGACATGGATCTGGCGACCCTGCGCGGCCTGTTTTCCGTCGTGACACAGGACGCCGCGCTGTTCGATGAAACCCTGCGCGACAACATCCTGCTGGGGCGGGGTGGTGTCAGCGACGCACGGCTGGCCGCCGTTCTGGACGCGGCCCATGTCACCGATTTTCTGCCGCAACTGTCCGCCGGACTGGACAGCCCTGCGGGGCCGCGGGGATCGAACCTGTCGGGGGGGCAGCGCCAGCGCGTCGCCATCGCCCGCGCCCTGCTGCGCGACACCCCCATCCTGCTGCTGGACGAGGCGACAAGTGCGCTTGATACCAAGTCAGAGGCGCTGGTGCAGGACGCGCTGGAACGGCTGTCGGTGGGCCGCACGACGCTTGTCATCGCGCACCGCCTGTCGACCGTTCGCAATGCCGACAGCATCGTGGTCATGGATCATGGCCGCGTCGTGGATCAGGGCAATCATGATACGCTGCTTGACCGCGGCGGGCTTTATGCCGACCTTTACCGGATGCAATTCAAATCAAGCGAGGAGCGGGCCAATGGCTGACCGCGTGGTGCTGGCACTGACCGGACCCGACCGGATCGACTTTCTGCAAGGTCTGATCACGAACGACGTGAACCGCGCGCAGGGTGGGATCATCTATGCGGCCCTGCTGACCCCGCAGGGCAAGTATCTGGCCGATTTCTTTGTCATCGGTGAACCCGAACGTCTGCTGATCGACGTGGCAGCCTTTCAGGCCCCTGCGTTGTTGCAGCGTCTGACGATGTACCGGCTGCGCGCGGCTGTGCAGCTCGCGGAACTGCC
>JBBREW010000376.1:0-3147 GCA_038225335.1 Rhodobacterales bacterium | reverse complement strand
CCACAGTCCGTCCCGTGCCGCAGATCCGTCTTTGACGAGAAGGGGTCACCAAGGCTTTTCAACGTCATCACGCTCTCCATTGCTGTGTTGGGACAAGGGTCGCGGATCGGGCGGGAAATCAGAAGGGGCAGGCACTGAATGCGTTATTTATGATAACTTCATTGCAATCAGAGTCTTAGGGGCGATTTCCGGCGACTCTATGTTACGATAATTCGTAAATTACGATTTTTCGTATTGCCATGCCCCGCCGTGCTGGCTTCACTTGCGCCATGACCGCGCCCCCCCTGTCCCATGATTCCCATCTTGTCGGTGCCTTCGGGCCCACGCTGCTGGTTGATCTGCAATCGGACACGATCCTTGCAGCGACCCCCGCCGCGGCAGAGATGTTCGACGACAGCACACTGGTCGGGTCGCGGCTGTCCCGGCGCGTGGCCACCGATTTCACCCAGCTGATCGTGTTCATCGACGAGGTGTTTCACCGGCAAGAGGCGTGGACCCGCCGGGTGGTGCTGCAAACCAGTAAATCGCGCCGTCTGAACTGCGAACTGCGCGGTCGCGTGATGGCAGATGTCGGGGACCGGATCATCCTGCTGAATGTCATCGACCTTGATGCGCTGCATGACCGCACCGAACGGTCGGAAGCAGCGCGCATGTACGGCGGCGGGCTGCTGGAATGGCAGCGCGCGCAGGCGTTCTTTTCCGAACTTGAACGGCAGAACCAGCTGATCCTGAACGCAGCCGGAGAGGGCATCTACGGCGTGAACGCCGACGGCAAGACGACCTTTGTGAACCGGGCGGCACAGGAAATGCTGGGCTGGACGTCGGATGATCTGCTGGGTCGCGACATCCACAACATGATCCACCACCACCATCTGTCAGGAGAGGTCTATCCGTCCCAGCAGTGTCCGATCTATCAGTCATTCCGGTTCGAAAAGGTCAACCGGATCGAAGACGAGGTGTTCTGGCGCAAGGACGGCAAGCCGATCCGCGTCGAATACGTGTCCACCCCGATCTATGAAGGTCAGGTGCTGGTCGGCGCTGTGGTGATCTTTCGCGACATCACGGAACGGTGGGAAAACGAACGCAAGCTACGCGACGCGATGGAAGAGGTAGGCGCCCTGCGCGACAGCCTAATGCAGGAAAACGCATATCTGCAGGAAGCGATCAACATCGAACGCGCGCATCACGATATCATCGGCCATTCAGCCGCCGTGCGGGGGGTGATTTCGCAGATCGCATTGGTGGCTGGCACCGATACCAACGTGCTGATTACTGGCGAAAACGGAACCGGCAAGTCCCTTGTCGCGTCAGCCATCCACACCGACAGCACCCGCAGCAGGCGTCCGATGATCCATTTCAAAGGCGGCGCTGTGCCGTCCGATCTGATCGAAAGCGAGCTGTTCGGCCATGTGCGCGGGGCCTTCACCGGGGCGCTGCGGGACAAGCCAGGAAAGCTGGAATTGGCGCATGGCGGCACGCTGTTCATCGACGAGGTGGCCGACATCCCGCTGGATCAGCAGGGAAAGCTGCTGGAAACCTTGCAGCGGCGGTCGGTCACGCGGCTGGGCGATCACCGCGAACGGTCGCTTGATCTGCGTGTGATCGCATCCACCAGCCGGAATCTGGAAAGAGACGTGCAGGCCGGGCGCATCCGGCACGATCTGGTGCTGTTCCTGAATGTGTTTCCGATCCAGTGCACGCCCCTGCGCGACCGCCCGGAGGATATCCCCCCGCTGGTGTCCCATCTGTTGAAACTGGCCTGCAAACGCCTTGGCCGCAGCCAGCCGATCATCACCGAAGGCATCATGCGCAAGCTGCAACACTATGACTGGCCGGGCAATGTGCGCGAACTGGCCAATGTCATCGAACGCAGCGCCATCGTATCGCATGGGGGCAAGCTGGTCGTCGATATCCGCAACCCGTCCGCCCCCAGTGTGCGCAGTGCTGCGACCCTGCTGACAGAGGCCGACATCGAACAGGTGCGGATCGCCAATACGATCGCCTGCCTGAAGGAAACCGGAGGCCGGGTCGCCGGCCCCGACGGTGCGGCGGCCCTGTTGGGGATCAGGCCCACGACGCTTTATTCACGCATCCAGAAACTGGGCCTGACCCCCGGCGACTGGTAGGCGGCGGTTGTCATTCGGGTGTGCGGCGACGGCTGCGGGTCGCATCACCGGATAGCATTGCGGGTCCGATGGTCGGCAGTGTCGTGACAGGATACCGCGCCTGCCCTCCTTTGGACCGCCACCGGCGGACCTGTCTTGCCCCCGCACTCAGGCCACCTGCCCTGCGCCCGGATCATTGTGCATTTCGCGCGCATGAATCCCCAGCAGCATCAGCGCGGGCCACAGCAGATAGGCCTCGATCTCTACATTCTCGCCAAAGGTCAGCAGGATGATCGTCATCATGATACCCATCGGCAGGCGGCCGCGCGGCCCGATGGCCGCGTCGCGCAACGTCAGAAGCGTTTGCCAGACGAATGGCACCAGCAAGGCGCCGAACCCCACCAGACCCTTGACGAACAACAGGCCATACCATGTGTGATGGCTGCCGATGGGCATGTATTCAACCGCATGGGATCCCGGCTGCACGGTGCCATGACCGAACCAGACCGCCTCTGCGCGCCAGCGTTCGGTCGCGATGCGTTGCAGTGTTTCGCGGACCCGCGTGCTGTCGGCGCGCGCGCCCTTGAAGGCGGCGACGGCGTCCTTTGCGACGGCGGCCAATGCAGCGCCCGTGATGGCGAGTGATGCGGTCAGGCCGGACAGGACGCGCCATGCCCAGCTTTGCAGGATCAGCGGCATCATCCGCGGGGCGACCGTGCAGGCCGCAAGGCCGACAAGGCCCATCCGCGATTTGGACGCAAAGATCATCAGCAATCCCGCAGCGATACCGATCCGCCGCCAGCGGCGGTCGCCTTCTTCCAGCGCGAACAACACCTGCACAACGCCCAAAAGCGCGGCAAAGGGCGACCACGGCGCATAGAACTGCCAGCGTGGCGTCCAACTGGCGGGGTCCCATGTGAACAGATAGACGGAAAAATACTCTGGCCCCGGCCCGCCGATGGCCTTGAGAGGCGAGACGAATATCCGTTCCGGCAACCCGATGTTTGGCGCGACAAGCATCAAGGGCGCAAGGATCAGCGTG
>JBBREW010000375.1:0-3174 GCA_038225335.1 Rhodobacterales bacterium | reverse complement strand
CGCATCGCGGGGTCCGGACGCCGGACCATCGACCGCGTCCAGCACCATCTTTGACGGTGCCCAGATGCAGGTCTGGCCGTTCTTCATCGCCCAGTCCAACTCGGTCCGGGTGCCGACGACGATCAGACGCGGGTCGCGGGCCGCCACCACCCAGGCGTTCTGTTCAATGGCCAGCAGGTCGATGCGCCGCTGCGCCAACCCCTGCGCGGCCTGCGGCGCGGGGAACGTGCCCGCCCCCACGCAGACAATGACCGGGGCATCCATCCCCAGGGCCTGATCCAGCCAGCCTGTCAGACGGTCCGTCCCCAAGGCCGTATCGGTCAGGAACACCACCCGGGGATGCGGTGCGGGCGTATGGATCTGTCCCGCAGGTTTCTGGCCGTCGCGGGCGCGCACGATTTCAACGCCCAGCGAAAACGGCCCCCGGTCCAGCTTTTCGATCCGCACAAAGACCCGTTCGGCCTGCGGTTCCATCAGGATGCGTTCCGCGACGCGGGCGGCCAGCGTTTCCAGCAGATTGATCCGGTCGGCCCGCAATTCGGTGCCGATGGCTTCGGTCACGCGGTCATAGGACAGGATGCGGTCGACGTCATCTTCGATCGGCCCCGACAGCGGCAGCACCTCGACCACCACATTGAAACGGACCCGCTGCATATGCCCGCGTTCCAACTGGAACGCCCCGATTTCAACCTCGACCACATAATCGCGCAGGGAAATGCGGTCATAGGGCAGATCGGTGCTGGCCGCCGCACGGGCGGCGGGATGGTCAAAGGCGAGTGTGATATCGTCCGTCATGCCGGCCCCGTGAACTGCGATTGAGCTCAGGCATATCCCCCGGCCCCGCCTGCCGCAAGGCGAGGTCAGTTCGAGGCGCTGCGGGTCGGCTGGCGATAGAACAGATGGGCGCCGATTTCTGCCGTACGCGGAAAGCGGTTGGCCCAGGACGGATGCACCGCTTTGGTGTGGTAATGGGTGGCCCCTGCGGTCAGCGACCGTTCGGCACCTTCCATCAACAGCTTTGCCACCTTGCCAACCCGGGCGTGGGCCGTCGGGTTGCCGATGCTGTCGGAATTGCTGTCACAGGTCCATGTGAACTGGCAGGCATATTTGCGCCCGGTGCCCTGATGCACGACGCCGCAGATCGAATTGGGGTATTCGGCGCTGTCGACGCGGTTCATGATGACCTCACCCACGGCAAAAACACCTTTCACGGCCTCGCCGCGCGCCTCGAAATACAACGCGTCTGCCAGACATTCCCATTCGGCACTGCCGCGCGGCGCGCTCATGCTGGACAGAAACGATTCTGACAGCATCGCACCATCCGCAGGTGCCACGGTGCGGCGCGCACTGTCGGGAACCGCCGTCAGCGCGGACAACCGCGTATCCGGAACGATGTCCAGTGCCTGACGTTCCTGCCCGAGCAAGGCACTGAGTCGCGTGGCAATCCCACTGTCCGCCAGCGCGGGCGGTGCGGCAGCAAGGGTGGCAAGGGCAAGCGAAGCAGCGATCAGCGCACGGGTCCGGGTGGTCATCCAACATGTCTTTCGTTCCGCACGGTCAGCCCCGTGCAGGCAGCGACGGACATAGCCAAAACGCAAGCGACGGTCCACCGCGCCTACTGGCAGATTCTCGCCACCCCGAACGGCCCATGGTGAAGGCCGAAAAAATAAAACGAAATTAGGCTCTTGAACGGAGTGGCGCGTCTTGGTGCGCCGCGGGGAGTCGCGACTCCAGTGTCAGCTGAGCGGCGGAAAGTCGCGCAAGTGGGACCCGAAACGGAGAACAGGAGACATAATTAAACTTTTGTGCTCGGCAAAATGCGATGGCGGCCCTTGTGCCTCCGTGTTCGCCGCAGATCGACACCACCACATCGGGTCGCCCGGCGCGTCCGCGTTCGGCCCCGATCGCCAGCAATTCGCCCACACCATCCAGATCCAGCGTGTGAAACGGGTCTTCTTCATAGACGCCCTGCTGGACATATGTCGACATGAAACGCCCCGCATCATCCCGCGAAAGGCCATAGGTCATCTGCGTCAAGTCATTGGTTCCGAAAGATAAAAATGATGCATGTTTCACAATGTCATGGGCCCGCAGGGCCGCACGCGGGGTTTCGACCATGACACCCAGCTTGAAGTCGAACCGCACACCCGTCTCGCTTTGGACCGCGGCGGCGACCGCATCGACGCGGGCCTTGATCAACTCGACCTCGCGCATGGCACTGATCAGGGGAATCATGATCTCTGCCTGCACCGCCAGACCGCGCGCCACCACATCGGCCACCGCCTCGAAGATGGCGCGGGCTTGCATCTCGTAGATCTCGGGGATTGCGATTCCCTGCCGCACGCCGCGCATGCCCAGCATGGGATTGTATTCCGACAGGGCCTGCACCCGGTCAGTGACGGCCGTCAGCGGCATGGCAAGCTGTTCCGCCAGATCCCGCTGACCTGCCCTGTCGTAAGGCAGGAATTCGTGCAGCGGCATGTCGAACAGTCTGATGCAGACAGGACGGCCCGCCATGATGGTGAACAGGTCTGCGAAATCGGCCCGCTGCATCGGCAACAGCCGGTCCAGCACCGCCCGGCGGTCGTCGGGGGTTTCGGCAAAGATCATCTCTCGCATCACGCCCAGACGGTCGCCTTCAAAGAACATGTGTTCGGTGCGGCACAACCCGATGCCTTCGGCGGCGAAATTGCGGGCGGTCTGCGCGTCGGCGGGGGTGTCCGCGTTGGCGCGCACACCGATATCGCGAAAATCGTCGGCCCAGGCCAGCAGGGTCTGGAACGATGCATCCAAGGTCGCTTCCAGCATCTGCGGACTGCCCGCCAGCACCATGCCCGTCGTGCCATCCACGGTGATGATGTCGCCCGCGGCAAAGCGACGCCCCCCCGGTGCCACGATTTCACCGCGCCGCCGGTCGATGGTCAAATCGGACGCACCCACGATGCAAGGCACCCCAAGACCCCGGCCGATCACGGCCGCGTGGCTGGTGATGCCACCGCGCATAGTCAGAACGGCCTGTGCGGCGTGCATGCCGCGAATATCCTCTGGCGTGGTTTCCCGGCGGACCAGCACGCAGGCTTCGCCCCGCGCGGCGCTGGCCTGTGCCTCCTCTGCGGTCAGCACGATTCGCCCGGTGGCGGCCCCCGGACTGGCGGCGATGCCCCGCACGATCAC
>JBBREW010000374.1:0-3176 GCA_038225335.1 Rhodobacterales bacterium | reverse complement strand
CTGGCGGGGTCCCATGTGAACAGATAGACGGAAAAATACTCTGGCCCCGGCCCGCCGATGGCCTTGAGAGGCGAGACGAATATCCGTTCCGGCAACCCGATGTTTGGCGCGACAAGCATCAAGGGCGCAAGGATCAGCGTGCCCAGCCCGACCACGCATTGCGCGCGCACCAGAACGCTGCGCCGCAATGGCAGCACCGCGCCGATCAGGGGAAACAGCGCCAGCAGCGCCCAGCCTTTCGCCCAGCCGATGGACGATTTGATCGTCTGCTTCATCCCAAGCGACCAGTTCATGTGACCGACCCACAGGGCCACCAGCATGACCGCCATGCCGACGATCCACAGCCAGACGACCACCGGCACCGGGCCGGTTGCGCGCAGATCAGGTCGCACGGCGTCACCCAGATACAGAACCAGCACCGCCAGCCCGCCCATCAGCCAGGCCAACACAGGACCGACCACGTAAAGCGCACCGATGGCGTAGAACGGCCATGTCAGGACCAGCGTCCGGTAGACCAGCCGTTCCACCGGGTTCAGGTCGGTCACGCGACACCTGCCGGTTTGTTCAACAGCCGGCTGATCAGCGCCAGCCGCACCCAGCCCATCGCCAGCCCCATCAGCATCATCAGCGTGGCCGCAACGCCCGCCGCAAGGGCGAGTTTGCGATTGGGCGACGACGGGCGGTCCGCCAGCGAGGGGTTTTCCAGAACCTGCACCAGCGGATAGGAGGCATAGACATCCGACTTGCTGGATTGCGCGCGCGCGATGGCAGAGGCGAAGACCGCCTCGGCCACGGAAAAATCACGCTCCAGATCCTGAAGCTGCGCTGCGGCGGCGGCTTTCTGGTTCAGATCGGCCTGACCTTCGGCGTATTGCGCGCGCAATGTCGCCAGTTCCTGCTCCGTGCCGGACCGTTCCGCATCCTTGCGCACCAGTTCGGCCAGCAGATCCGCACGGACGCCGTGCGGTGCCAGATCAAGGGTCGCAAGGGTTGCGTCATCCAGTCCTGTCGCAGCGGCCGCCAGCCGCACAGCAGCGGCCCGCGCGGTGTCGCGCCCGTTGCGGGCGGCCACGACCGTGGGATGCGCGGGACCGTAGGCTGCAGAGGTTTCGGCGAATTCCGCCTCGAACCGGGCGACTTCGGCCAGCAGCGACAGATAGGCCCCGTCGGCATAAAGCTTGATCGTCTTGGCCGCCGTCGCCGGGTCAAGGTTCAGCTGGCGCGACAGCGCATCAACCGACGCGTCCACATCGGCAAGGGCTGCGGCGCGGGTGCGAATATTGGTTTCCAAGGTCAGATTGCGGTCCAGCAGGACGTCATACTGTTTGACCGACAACAGGCCCGTCGCATCCTGCAATGTCGATATGTCCGCGCGGGTGCCGCCCACGGAATCGCGATAGTCGGAAATCGCGCGCAGACCGCTGTCTTCGCGGGTGCTGACCTCGTCCGCGCGCAGACCATCGAGTTCCTGAAAAAAGGCGGTCAGGATCGCATTGCCGCGCGCCTGTGCGTCTTCGGGGCTGTTTCCCGTCATCTCGAAATGGATCAGGCTGGTCTGATCGACCAGCGACACCCGTGGCCGGCCCAGATCCGGCTGCGTCATATCCATCGTCTGCGCCGCCGCCGCCAGAATACGGTCTGCGTTCAACAGCCGCTTGTAGGTTTCTGTCGGGCTGACCGCGTTGCTTGCAAAGGCGGAATTCGTCGACGACGAGGCCTGTCCGATCCCGCTGAGGTTCAACGACGCAAAGGCCCCCGAACCGGGCAGGATAAGCGAAGTGGACGATTTGAATTTCAACGGCGCGGTCCGCAGATACCCGGTAATCGGTGCCCAGATCAACGCGCCGCCCATGATCGCAAAGGCAGCATAGCGTGGCAGACGCCCCAGATCAGAGAGCCTGCCGCCGACCAAGGCACGCCGGATCCGGCTTTTGACCGGCTTGGGCGTTGTGGCGATGTAGGGTGCGGCGGCGGTTGCGTCGGACATTGGTTAAGTCTCCTTTAACCATGGTCCTAACGCTTTCGGCGCTGTCTCTCATCTGCGCGGACGGGCAGCGGGGGGTGGCATTGGTGGGGGTGACCTGTCCGCATGGATAGGTCGGGGTCAGTACAGCCCTGCTTCGCGCGCGATCATCGCGGCCTGCGTGCGGTTCGCAGCACCGACCTTGCGATACAGCGTCTTGACGTGCAGCTTTACCGTGGGTTCCTGAATCTCAAGATCGCGGGCGATTTCCTTGTTGGACTTGCCCTCTGTCAGACCTTGCAGCACCTGCAATTCGCGGGCCGTCAGTTTCTCTGCCAAGGGATTTGCGACCTTCACCGTGACGGCCGTCATGAAATCAATGGGGGCATACTGCTCTCCCATGGCCATGAACCGCACGGCGTTGATCAGCGATTTCGCGGGCAGGGATTTGGGGACGAAACCCGCGGCCCCGGCCTCCAGCGCATCTTCGGCGATCTGACGTGTCGCCTCGCCCGAGATCAGCGCGACCCGCTGCCCTGCCCCCATGGCGATCGCCGTCCGCAATCCGGCTAGGCCGTTCATGCCGGGCATGTTGTAATCCAACAGGACAAGATCATAGGGTTCGTCGGCCACGATGCGGCTGCATGCGTCGGCGAAATTGCCGACAGAGGCGGTCTCGATCCCGCCATGACCCTCCAGATACATCACAAGCGTGTCTCTCAGAAGGTCGTGGTCGTCTGCGATCAATACTCTCATGACGTGTCCCTCGCTGTTTAAAAATTCTTAATCCGGGAGTGTGGCCAATAAAGGGTTATTTCTCGGCAAGTTTGGCGAGCATTTTCATCATAAAGGATATGTTTACCAACCGTTGGCATGGGGTCGCACCCCCGCACGGCTGTGAAGTGGTGCGTCTGACCCACCCACCTGTCCGGTCGCTGCGTTGCGCCAAGCACCTGTTTTCATTGATCAGATAGCAACTGATTTGAAAGCGGGATGATCCAAATGAAACACGCCACCTTTACCTTCGACACTGAATTCACCCTCCTCGCCGGGACCCGGACCTATCTGCCAGCCCTGGGTCTGTCACTGCATGATAGCACACTCCAGGGTGCGGTCGATTCGCTTTTGTCGCCGGGCAAGCGCAAGGCGTTCTTCATCAACGCGCATTGCTGCAACGTGATGCACCGCGACCGGGACTATATGACGGCCGTCT
>JBBREW010000373.1:0-3177 GCA_038225335.1 Rhodobacterales bacterium | reverse complement strand
CTGCGCCTGCCGGGAATCACGGAATCCGCCCGCATCTTTGCCGGGGTGGACCTGACAAAGGAACCGATCCCGGTGCAGCCGACCGTGCATTACAACATGGGCGGCATCCCCACCAACTATTGGGGAGAAGTGCTTCATCCGACCGACGAAAACCCGGATGCTACCGTGCCCGGCCTGATGGCCGTGGGCGAGGCGGGCTGTGCGTCGGTGCATGGGGCGAACAGGCTGGGGTCCAATTCCTTGATCGACCTTGTGGTGTTCGGTCGTGCTGCGGCGATCAGGGCCGGGGAAATCGTGAACCCCGATACGGAAAACCAGCCGCTTAATCAGGCGTCGGTGGATGCCGCGTTTGATCGGTTCGACAAGATCCGCAACGCCAATGGCAGCACCCCCACCGCCAGCCTGCGCCTTGAAATGCAAGAAGCGATGCAGGCCGATGCTGCCGTGTTCCGCACGGACAAGACGCTGGCCGAAGGGGTCGCTCGCATGACCGAAATCGCGGCCAAGCTGGCTGATCTGCACGTCACCGACCGCAGCCTTGTCTGGAATTCGGACCTGATGGAAACCCTCGAACTGACGAACCTGATGCCGAACGCCTTGGCCACGATTGTCAGCGCAGAGGCCCGCAAGGAATCCCGTGGTGCGCACGCCCACGAGGATTACCCCGATCGCAACGATACCGAGTGGCGCAAACACACTTTGGCGACCGTGCATGGCAAGACCGTCGATCTGACCTATCGTCCTGTGCATCTGGACCCGCTGACCACATTGGACGAAGGTGGAATCGACATGAAAAAGATCGCACCGAAAAAACGGGTGTATTGATGCGTTCACTGATCCTGATTGCGGGGTTGATGGCGCTGGGGGCCTGCACCCCGCCGCCACCGCCGACCCCGCAACAGGTCGCCGCGCGTTGCGATGCAGAGGCGCGGTCCGCCGCCGGGCCGACCGGACAGGTGTCCGTTGGCGTGAACAGCAACCGGGGCGTCCAAAGCGGTCTGTCGATCGGGGTGACCGACGATTTTCTGCGCGGCCGCGACCCGGCTGTGGTCCATGCCGAATGTTACCAGCGCCTGACCGGTGCTGGCCCGATGATCCCCTATTCACCGGCCCTGCGCCGATGATCCCGCATGCAGACAGGAGCCTGAGACATGGTTGAATTCACGCTGCCAAAGAACAGCCGGATGGTGACAGGCAAGACCTGGCCCAAACCCGACGGCGCCACGAATACGAAAAAGGTTCAGGTCTATCGCTGGAACCCGGACGACGGCAAGAATCCCCGGCTGGATACCTATTTCGTCGATCTGGACAGTTGTGGTCCGATGGTTCTGGACGCCCTGATCAAGATCAAGACTGACATTGACCCGACGCTGACCTTTCGCCGGTCCTGCCGCGAAGGCATCTGTGGGTCATGCGCCATGAATATCGACGGCGTAAACACGCTGGCCTGTATTTCCGGTCTTGAAGACGCAAAGGGCGACATCAAGATCTATCCGCTGCCGCACATGCCGGTGGTCAAGGATCTGATCCCGGATCTGACGCACTTTTACGCGCAGCACGCGAGCATCATGCCGTGGCTGGAAACAAAGACGAACGCACCGGCAAAGGAATGGCGTCAGTCGATCGCAGACCGCGAAAAACTGGATGGCCGTTACGAATGTATTCTGTGTGCCTGCTGTTCGACGGCTTGCCCGTCCTATTGGTGGAATCCGGATCGTTTTCTGGGCCCGGCAGCCTTGCTTGCGGCGCACCGCTGGATCGTTGACAGCCGGGACGAGGCGACAGGTGAACGGCTTGATGACCTTGAAGACCCGTTTAAACTGTATCGCTGCCACACGATCATGAACTGCGCCAAGACCTGCCCAAAGGGTCTGAACCCGGCCAAGGCGATTGCCGAAATCAAGCATATGATGGTCGAACGCATCGTGTGATCGCGCAGCCTTGCGGCGGTGCAACGAAAAGGCCCGGCATCCCTGATGCCGGGTCTTTTGTCTTATTTTGCGACTATGAAACCACCGGCGATCGAGGACGTGCCATTGACACCCTTAAAGATGCCAATGGCATTCTGCGACCCGACAAATCCGGCAAGCTCGCCGGTGACCCCGCCAAAACTTGCGGAGCCGCTCACATCACCGCCGGCCAGCGTGCCATCAATCGCCAAGCCGTCCCCGCTGCCGGTCAAGGTGCCCGCACCGAAATCCGCCGTGACGGACAGCATGCCGCTGTGGTTGGTCAGCGTGCCCTGATTGACGCCACCGACCCGCGTCACGCCCGTCGCCTGCCGCAGCGCAAAGGGACCGGTCATTGTCGCGGTCCCGGCAGTGGGTGCCGTCCCCACTGTAGCTCCGGTTCTGATGTTGGCTTCAAAGATGTTGCCACCGTCCGAACCTTGCACGATCCGGTTGGCAAACGTCACGCCGCCGCCACTGGCGATGTCCAACCGGCCGGTATTGCCGGCAAAGATGGGCGTTGTCACATCATCGATGACAAACCCGCCATTGCCGCCACCACTTGACCCGCAGGCACCCAGCGCCAGCAGCGCCACGCATGACATGATTTTATAAGACATGAATTGACCCCGATGTTTGACCGGACCAACCCCCTGGGGTGCAGCATTCCGGTTGTGTGACGATAAAATGCTTATCTGTCGAACGTGCGTTGCCATACCACGCAGCTGTCAATCGCACCACGCAGCCTGTGATGGCCCCATTGCAAACGCCCTGCTCCTGTGACCGCCCGGCCACCGCGCCCGGCCGGACAGAAAAAAGGGCGCCACCTGGAATCAGGGGCGCCCGCTTTTTACGCAGTCTGGTGGTGTCAGGCGAAGGCCGCTTCCAGCGCGATTTCGACCATGTCGCCAAAGGTCCGTTCACGCTGGTCGGACGGCAGCGCCTCTCCCGTGATGATGTGATCAGAGACGGTCATGACCGCCAAGGCCCGGCGCTGGTAACGGGCGGCAAGGATATAAAGCTCTGCTGCCTCCATCTCGACGGCGAGCACGCCATGGCGGATCATCTGTTCAGTCAGATCGTTGCGTTCGGCATAGAAGGTGTCGGACGAATAGATGCTGCCGACATGCGTCGGTGTTCCGCGCTTTGTCGCGGCGGCGTGGGCGGCCTGCAACAAACCGAAATCACAAACCGGGGCATAGTTCACTTCGCGAAAAATCGTGTCGGA
>JBBREW010000372.1:0-3179 GCA_038225335.1 Rhodobacterales bacterium | reverse complement strand
CATCCAGCCCCGGGCGTTCTGGAAACACATCTATGAACCGATCATCCGCAAATCCGCCGGACTTGGGGCTGCACCGCAGACGGCGGACGATCATACCTATGAACATTTCAACGTCCACTGCGACGTGCTGGTGGTGGGCGGCGGCATAGCAGGGCTGGCTGCGGCCCTTGCGGCGGGGCGTGCGGGGGCGCGGGTGCTGCTGGTCGAACAGGCGGGGCACTGGGGCGGTCGCGCGGTCGTCGACGGGGCCATCATCGAAGATACGCCAGCGGCGGACTGGGTTGCGGCCACGGTCGCGGAACTGGCGGCGATGCCACGGGTGGATCTGCGGCTGCGCTGCCAAGGGGCGGGCGTGTTCGATCATGGCTATGCCTTGGCGCACGAACGGCTGACCGATCACGGACCGCGCCGGGCGGCCGGGCAGGCGCAGGGACCACGGCAGCGGTTGTGGCGGATCAGGGCAGGGCGGATCGTGACCGCGACCGGCGCGATAGAGCGGCCATTGTCCTTTGCCAACAACGATGTGCCGGGAGTGTTGCTGGCCGGTGCGCTGCGGGACTATGTCGTCAATCACGCCGTTGCACCGGGTGAACGCACGGTGATCGTGACCAACAACGATGACGCCTACCGCACCGCACTGGCCCTGCTGGATGCGGGTCTGACCGTGGTGGCCGTGGCCGATGCACGACCGCATTGCACCGGTCCGCTGGTGGATCAGGTCAGGGCCCGTGGCGTGCGGGTGCTCACCAACAGCGGCATCGCAGGCGTGCAGGGCGGTCAGCGCGTGACAGGTGTCAGCCTGTGTGCGCAGGACGGCACCGGCACCCCGACCGAGGAGGTCGCCTGCGACTGCGTCGCCATGTCAGGCGGCTGGTCGCCGGTTGTGCACCTGTGGTCCCACTGCGGCGGCAAACTGGTCTGGGACGCGGATCAGGCGATGTTCCGCCCGGATGCGGACAGGCCCCCGACGGGGGCTGACGGTGCGGGCTTTGTCATCCCCGCAGGCACCGCCAACGGGCATCTGTTCACGGCAGAGGCGGTGGCGGACGGGTTCGGCGCCGGGCGCAGTGCCGCCGCGGCCATGGGTCATACCGCCAAACCCGGCGCGACGCCCACAGGGTTTGACGTGGCCGAAGACCCGCTGCTGCCGGTCTGGATCATGCCCGCGCAGGCACCCTATGCCCTGCGGGCCAAGATGTGGCTGGATTTCCAGAACGATGTGAAAGTCAGCGATGTCCAACTGGCCGCGCAGGAAGGGTTCCAGTCGGTCGAACATGCCAAACGCTATACCACGCTGGGTATGGCCACGGATCAGGGAAAGCTGAGCAACATAAACGGGTTGGCGGTTCTTTCTGATGCATTGGGTGAACCTGTGCCACAGGTCGGCACCACGACTTTCCGCCCCCCCTATACCCCGCTGCCGCTGGCGGCCATCGCCGGGGTGGCGCGGGATGATCTGTTCCAACCGGTGCGCCAGACACCCGTGCAGGACTGGCACGCGGCGGCTGGTGCGGTGTTTGAACCTGTGGGCCAGTGGCGGCGTCCCTATGCCTATCCGCGTGCAGGCGAAACCGTGCCAGAGGCCGTCGCCCGCGAGGTCACCAATACCCGCACCCATGTCGGCTTGCTTGACGCCTCGACCCTGGGCAAGCTGGTCATCAAGGGACCGGATGCGGGCCGGTTTCTCGACATGATCTATACCAACATGATGTCGACGCTGACTGTCGGGTCCTGCCGGTATGGGCTGATGTGCAGCGAAAACGGGTTCTTGATGGATGACGGCGTCGTGGCGCGCATGTCGGATGACACATGGCTGTGCCACACCACGTCCGGGGGGGCGGACCGGATCCATGCCCATCTGGAAGACTGGTTGCAGTGCGAATGGTGGGACTGGCAGGTTTATGTCGCCAATGTCACCGAACAATATGCCCAGTTCGCCGTGGTCGGTCCGCAGGCCCGCGCGCTGCTGTCGCAGGTGGGCGATATGGCGCTGTCGCGTGACGACATGCCGTTCATGACATGGCGCGCGGGCCAGTTGGGCGGTTGCGCTGTGCGGGTGTTCCGCATCAGCTTTTCCGGCGAATTGTCCTATGAGGTGGCGGTCGCTGCCGGACAGGGGCGCGCGCTGTGGGATCATCTGGTGGCGGCGGGCGCATCCCTTGGCCTGATGCCTTACGGGACAGAGGCGCTGCACGTGATGCGGGCGGAAAAGGGGTTCATCATGATCGGCGATGAAACCGATGGCACGATCATCCCGCAGGACCTGAACCTTGACTGGGCGATCAGCAAGAAAAAGGCAGATTTTCTGGGCAAGCGGGGGCAGCAACGCACCCATATGCAGGACCCTGACCGCTGGAAACTGGTGGGGCTGGAAACGCTGGATGGCAGCGTTCTGCCGGACGGGGCCTATGCGGCAGCGGACGGTCTGACCTCGAACGGCCAGCGCCGGACCCAGGGGCGGGTGACATCAACCTATCACTCTCCCACGTTGAACAAGGGCATTGCCATGGGGCTGGTCGCGCGCGGTCCCGCCCGCATGGGAGAGACGCTGATGTTCAGCACCCTGTCGGGCGGCACGGTCGCGGCGCGGATCGTCGATCCGGTGTTCTATGACAAGGCGGGGGACAAACAGAATGTCTGATCTGCGCAGCACGGGCGACAGCGTCCGCATTACCCTTGGCGGACCGCAGGGCATGATTTCCCTGCGCGCCGATCTGGCGCAGGCGGCGGTGGCAAAGGTCTGCACGGGTCTGACCGATGCACCTTGGCCCGCCCTGCGCGGTGTGCAGACGGGCAAGCGCGGCAGTCTGCTGTGGATGTCACCGGACGAGGTGTTGATTCTGATCGCGCCGGACACCATCACGGACGCGCTGGCCCGCATCGATCAGGCCTTGCAGGGCCTGCACCATCTGGCGGCCGATGTGTCCGATGCGCGGGCGGTGTTGCGCGTGCAGGGGGCTTTCGCGCGCGAGGTGATTGCGAAACTGGCCCCCGTCGATCTGCACCCGGATGTGTTTGGTCCGGGGCAGGTGATCCGGTCGCGGCTGGGCCAGATTGCCGCCGCCTTCTGGATGACCGATCCGCAGACGGTTCAGGTCGTCTGTTTCCGGTCGGTGCGCGATTATGCCTTTGATATACTGGCCGCATCGGCGGCGGCGGGGCCTGTGGGACATTTCCCG
>JBBREW010000371.1:0-3191 GCA_038225335.1 Rhodobacterales bacterium | reverse complement strand
ACCCGCAGGAACCCCAGCGAATATCCCAGCAAAGGGGCCAGAAACGAAATCGTCGCCACGATATCGGCCCATGTGCCGAACCGCAGCAGCCACCGCGCCTTTTGCGGTTCCAGCCGGAACCGGATCAGAAAATCGGTCAGGATGACAATACCGATCGCCACGTCGATGGCGATGATCACGGGTGTCAGCTCGAAAAACGACGTGCCGATGACGAACAGGATGGTCAGCATGTCAAACGTCAGCAAGGCATAGCGGAACACCACGCCGCGGCGGGAATGACCGTGATAAAGGTCGTGCAGATAGGCCGTCATGCGGGATCGGGCCGCAGGGCCCAAGGGCCGGACCCGGCCACGCCCAAGGCCAGACAGCCCCCCGCGATGGCCCAGTTCTTGATAAAAATCGTCATCTGCCACGGATCTCCGGTCGTCAGGAAAATATCAAGGTGGAAAAAACTGGTCACCGCGCAATAGGCCGCAACACTCAGCGCCACGGCGCGCACGCGCAGCCCGATGCACAGGGCGATGCCGGCCAGTGCATCATAGACCAGCGCAGGCCAGACAAGCGCATAGGGCAGCCCTGCCCCCACCAGCAATCCACCTGCGTCGCCGGGACTCAGGGTCTTTTGCACGGCCCCGCCGACCATCAGCACACCGATCAGGATACGGGCAACCAGCAGCGCCAGCGCGTCCCCGGATCGCCCTGTCATGCGCCATCCGGCGTGGCGGGACGCAAGGTGGCATAGATCGGTGCGATCACGCGGCTGACCAAGGGGATCAGCAGCAGCCCCAGCACGAACCCCAGAACGCCGTCGCAAGCCGCCGTCACGATCCAGACCACAACCCCCGTATAATCCGCCGGCACTTGTTGGGCCACAGCCACGGCCCAGCCGTGGATCAGGTTTTCCGGCCCGTGATAGCCAAGCTCGCCCAGAGCATGCACAACAATCTGCCCGCCGACCCACAGCATCGCCGCCGTGCCGACCCAGGTCAGCACGAACAGGAACGTGGGCATCCCCTTGACGATGCCCCGCCCGACCGCGCGCGTCACGCCGAACTGACCCCGGTTCGCCATCATCAGACCCAGATCATCGGCCTTTACGATGGCTGCCACCGCGCCGTAAACCGCGATTGTGATCGCGATCCCCACCACCGCCAGCACAGCCGCCTGCATCCAGATCGACGGCACAGTGATCGCGGCCAGCGAAATGGTCATGATTTCCGCAGACAGGATGAAATCTGTCTTAATCGCGCCTTTGATCTTTTGTTCTTCCAGATGCGCGGGATCGCCTGTCGCCAGCGAATGCGGGTCCGCATGGGCAAAGGCGTGCATCACCTTTTCCGCCCCCTCGTAACACAGATAGGCCCCGCCCAGCATCAACAGCGGTGCGATGGCCCATGGCGCAAAGGCCGACAGCAAAAGTGCGATCGGCAACAGGATGACAAGCTTGTTGAAAAAAGACCCGCGGGCGATCTTCCAGACGATGGGCAATTCGCGGGCGGGCGCAAAGCCCTGGACATATTTCGGGCTGACGGCTGCATCGTCGATCACGGCCCCGGCGGCCTTGGCCCCGGCCTTTGTCGCCTGCCCGATCACATCGTCGACAGAGGCCGCCGCAACCTTTGCAATCGCCGCCACATCGTCCAGCAACGCCAGAAGTCCGCTCATGTCCCGCATTCCCCTGACATCTTCGGATTTTTACATAGCATGGCCCGACGCAGCGCCAAGCCCCGCTGCGCACAGCGTCACGCATCAAGGCTAGGCAGCCCTGTGTCGGCGCATTACACAGCGTGCATGACCAATGCCCTTGCCCTGTGGCTGATCGCCCTGATTGTTGCATTCTTTGCGCTGGATTATCTTGTCCTGCAGTGGGACACGCCGCTGTTTCTGGCACGCAAATTCTATGACCTGCTGCAGTGGGTGGCGTTCTGGCGATAACGTAGAACCCTTGACCTTTGCGCAGAATTGGCAATGTTCGCGCCAAAGCGGCGACCGATGCCGCGTCAACCAGCACAAAGGATGTCACCATGACGGTCAAAGTCGCAATCAACGGGTTCGGACGCATCGGGCGCAATGTTCTGCGCGCGATCATCGAATCGGGCCGCACCGATATCGAGGTTGTCGCGATCAACGATCTGGGCCCTGTCGACACCAACGCGCACCTGCTGCGGTTCGATTCCGTTCATGGCCGCTTTCCGGGCACCGTGACCACCACCGAAGACACGATTGATGCAGGCCGTGGTCCGATCCGCGTCACCGCCATGCGCAACCCCGCAGACCTGCCGTGGGGCGATGTGGATGTGGTGATGGAATGCACAGGCATCTTTACCAGCAAGGACGCCTGTCAGGCGCATCTGGAAAACGGATCAAAGCGTGTGCTGATTTCCGCCCCCGGCACCAACGCCGACGCGACCATCGTCTACGGTGTGAACCACGAGACGCTGACCGCAGCCGACATCATCGTGTCAAACGCGTCCTGCACCACCAACTGCCTGTCCCCGGTGGCCAAGGTGCTGAACGACGCCGTGGGCATCAACAAGGGCTTCATGACCACCATCCACAGCTATACCGGCGACCAGCCGACGCTGGACACGATGCACAAGGACTTGTACCGCGCCCGCGCCGCCGCCCTGTCGATGATCCCGACCAGCACCGGGGCAGCCAAGGCCGTGGGTCTGGTCCTGCCTGAACTGGACGGAAAACTGGACGGTGTGGCCATCCGCGTCCCCACGCCCAACGTGTCGGTCGTCGATCTGACCTTTGAATCAAGCCGCGACACAACGGTACAGGAAATCAACGACGCCATCCGCGCCGCGGCCGATGGCCCGATGAAAGGCATTCTGGCCTATACCGACCTGCCGATGGTCAGCACGGATTTCAACCACGACCCGGCCTCCTCGACGTTCCACATGGACCAGACCAAGGTTTTGTCGGGCAACATGGTTCGCATCCTGACGTGGTATGACAACGAATGGGGATTCTCCAACCGGATGTCCGACGTGGCTGTCGTCATGGGCAAACTGATCTGAACAGGCGCTGATCCACGGCCCCCCTGCTGCAATAGCGGGGGGGGGGCCGGTTCGAACCGACCTGCGGTAGAATAAGGCGAAATCAAGGCAATCCCCTGCGCGCGATGCAAGGCTGCCTTGTCGAAGTGTCAGTTGTGCTGCGCTGCAGCATACCTAAATATGGTT
>JBBREW010000370.1:0-3196 GCA_038225335.1 Rhodobacterales bacterium | reverse complement strand
ATCCCGCTGGACGACGACGCCAGCTACAAACTTTATGCCAGCGCGAAAACCGTCGCGGTGTTTCAGGTGGAATCCAGCGGCATGATGGATGCCCTGAAACGGATGAAGCCGACCTGCATCGAAGATATCGTGGCGCTGGTGGCCCTTTACCGTCCCGGCCCGATGGAAAACATCCCCGTCTATTGCGAGGTCAAGAACGGGCTGCGCGAGATCACCTCTGTTCACGCCTCCATCGACCACCTGCTGGCGGAAACCCAGGGCATCATCGTCTATCAGGAACAGGTGATGGAGATTGCGCAGGTCATGGCGGGCTACAGCCTTGGCGGGGCCGACCTGCTGCGGCGCGCGATGGGCAAGAAGATCGCCGAAGAAATGGCGAAGGAACGCCCCAAGTTCGAAAAAGGCGCGATGGCCAATGGTGTGGACAAGAAAAAGGCCAGCGAGGTGTTCGACCTGCTGGAAAAATTCGCCAACTATGGCTTCAACAAATCCCACGCCGCCGCCTATGCGGTCGTCAGCTATCAGACCGCTTGGCTGAAGGCGAACCACCCGGTCGAATTCATGGCCGGGGTGATGAATTGCGACATCCACCTGACCGACAAGCTGGGTGTCTATTTCCAGGAGGTCAAAAAGGGGCTGGGGCTGTCCTATACCCCGCCGTGCGTGAACCGGTCGATGGCGACCTTTGATGTGCGGGACGGCAAGCTGGACTATGCGCTGGGCGCGCTCAAGAACGTGGGCGTCGAGGCGATGCGCCTGATTGTCGACGGGCGCAGGGCCGAAGGGCCGCATGGCCAGATCGGCGACAAGGCCTTTGTCACGCTGTTCGACATGGCCCGGCGGGTCGATCTGAAACGGGTCGGCAAGCGGCCGCGTGAAATGCTGGCGCGCGCCGGGGCGTTCGACGTGCTGGACCCAAACCGCCGGCGGGTCATGGCCTCTCTTGATGCGCTGGTGGGCTATTCCGCCGCGATCCACGATCAGAAATCCAGCAATCAGGTGTCGCTGTTCGGCGACGCCGGTGACGATTTGCCCGAACCACGGCTGGCAGGGGGCGACGACTGGCTGCCCGCCGAACGGCTGGCAGAGGAATTCAAGGCCATCGGTTTCTATCTGTCGGGGCATCCGCTGGACGATTACATGGGCGCGCTGCGGCGCAAGAACGTGCTGACGCTGGACGAGGTGATGGCAAAGGCCGAACGCGGGGCCTGTGTGGTCAAGATGGCGGGCACCGTGTCCGGGCGGCAGGAACGCAAATCGGCGCGGGGCAACCGGTTTGCCTTTGTCCAGTTGTCGGACCCGACCGGTCAATACGAGGTCACGATGTTTTCCGACACGCTGGAGGTCGCGCGCGATCATCTGGACACCGGCGCGCAGGTGGTCATTCAGGTCGAGGCGACGATGGAATCCGATCAACTGAAACTGCTGGGACGGTCGGTCAGCCCGATCGACACCGCCGTGGTGGATGCGGCGAGCAACGGGTTGCGGGTGTTTCTGGACCGGGCCGATGCGATCCCCTCTGTCGCGTCGGTGCTGGCCGCTGCGTCGCGCGACAAGGTGAAGGGCGCCCGGGGGCCGATCTATTTCTGTCTGATGGACCCGGACCTGCCGGGTGAAGTCGAACTTGATCTGGGGCAGGATTTCCCGGTCAATCCGCAGATCAGGGGCGCGCTGCGCAGCCTTGGCGGCGTGATCGAGGTGGAGGACGCATGACAACGACAACCCACAGACCCGGCATGGGCGGCAGAGGGCGGGACCTGCGGCAGCTGATCGGGCCGTCGGCGGCCCGCATCGGTGCTGCCCTGTCCCTGTGCACGCTGCTGGTGGCTTGCGCCGGAACCGGCGGGGGTGCTGGCGGCGATGCGCCGCTGCTGAACAGCGATGCGGACAGCACCACCGCCGCACCGGGGGCAGGATTGCCTTTCGCCCAGATCGCCACGACCTGCGGGGTGCAGGCGGCAAGCCTTGGCACCGCTGTCGTGTCCGACGCGGGCTATACGGTCTATGATACCAACCCGGCGCAGGTCACGCCGCGCACGCATTACGTCGACGGTTTTGGCGACGGATGCCTGCGGCAGTTCACGGCGGCGCTGGTCCTGCTGGGCCCGCCCGCCACCCATGAAACCCAACGCTATGCCACCGAATCGCGCAGCGACCCCTATTCGCCGACCGATCAGGCCTATGAGGCGATTAAGGGTGCCTTTTGCCGGGTGCCATCGGGTCAGCCCTGCGGAGCGCGGCTGGCGGCCCTGTCGCAACGCACGGTTTTCGTGACCGCCTATCCGTCGTTTTCGGAATCAAACGACTGGGCTGAATTTCTGCTGCACGAAGGCGTTGTGGCGGGGGCCGGGCGCGAACAACGGTCGTGATCCGCCCGGTATCGGGGCCAGATGTAGGGGCCAGTTGAGCGGGACGATGGGGGCGCTGCCCCCCGGCCCGTTGGGCCGCCCCCCGGGATATTTCGGACGAGAAGAAGGGCAAGGGGTCACGGATGCAGGGTATCCGCCCGGCCCGGCCCGGTGTGGCGCGGCCCGGTGCGGGGCGACCGGTGCGGCGGGGATTACCAGTGCGGCGGGCGCTGGTCGCCCAGCGGGATGGTGCTGCCTGCGTCACCCTCGCGGCCCGCCTCGCGTTGCATCAGCATCGCGATGCGGCGGGTGGCGATATCAAGCGCCTTGTCCTGCCGGGCGACGACATCGGACAGATCCTCGACCAGACGGGTCAGGTGGGCGATCTTTTCTTCAAGGTGTTGCAGGTCTGACATGGGCCGCACCCTATCGCAGCCGCCCCGGATGCGCCACAGGGTCGTTTGCCCGGCGCAACCCTGACCATTGCCCCGCGACCGGGCGCGGGGTATGTCGCGCCCCAACGCCCCCACGCCAGAGGATGCCATGGCCAAGGATAAAAAGACCCCGCGCCCCAAGGCCCAGACGCCCCGCGGGTTCCGCGATTATTTCGGCACAGAGGTGTCCCAGCGCACCCGGATGCTGGCGCAGATCGCCGCCGTCTATCATCGCTATGGATTTGATCCGCTGGAAACCAGCGGCGTCGAGACGGTCGAGGCGCTGGGCAAGTTCCTGCCCGACGTGGACCGCCCCAACGAGGGGGTCTTCGCCTGGGAAGAGGACGGCGACTGGCTGGCGCTGCGCTATGATCTGACCGCACCGCTGGCGCGGGTCGCGGCGCAGTATCGCAA
>JBBREW010000369.1:0-3205 GCA_038225335.1 Rhodobacterales bacterium | reverse complement strand
TTTGCCGTCTCGGTGCCGGGCTTGTGGGTCATGCCGACCGACTGTTTCAGCTTGTCCGCGCCGAATTTGGCAGGGTTCGCCGCAGCCTGAATGGATTTGGAAATATCCTTGACGCCGCTGTCATCAGCGGCCGATTCCATGGCGCGGGAAAACTCCGACGCCATTGCCCGGGCCTTGCCGCTCATGCGGCCCAACTCGCGGAACATGTTCGGCAAATCTTTTGGCCCGATCACGATCAGGGCCACGATCCCGATCAGGATCATCTCGCTCCAGCCTAGGCCGAACATAACCGTTCCCTATCGCTGTGGATCAGACGTTGTCTTTTTTCGCGTCCGGCGTCACATCGCGGGCATCGGCAAAGCTGTCGTCGAGTTCTTTCTTGCCGTCGTCGACGCCGCGCTTGAAGGCGGTGATGCCTTTGCCGACTTCGCCCATCAGCGACGAGATCTTGCCACGCCCAAACAGGACCAGCACGACGACGGCGATCAGCAGCAGGCCGGGAAGGCCGATGTTGTTCAGCATTTCAGTTCTCCTTTGCGGGTCCCGGTCAGGGACGTACCGTGGGTTGAGGCCCGCCAGACATACTGCCCACAGGCCCGGTTGGAAAGCGCCAAACAGTCACTTGGCTGTGCATGCGGTCAGGTCAGCGACCGCCCGCTACCAGCCAATCGCCTTGCGCAGCATGTTCAGCGCCACAAGCACCAGAAATACGCCAAAGATGCGTTTCAGGCGGGTGGCATCTGTCCGGTGCGCCAGAGCCGCGCCGATGGGGGCGGTGATGAGGGTCATGGCAATCACCAGACCGAAGGCCACCAGATTGACCGACCCAACCGTCAAGGGCGGCGCCACCGCGACAGGCTGGAACAACAGGACCAGAACCGACGGCACGGCAATCAGCACCCCGAATCCAGCAGCCGTGGCCACGGCACGGTGGATCGGCGTATTATACAGCGTCATGACAGGAACGCCAAATGACCCCCCGCCAATCCCCATCAGAACCGACAGGAACCCCAACACAGGTGACAATGCCGCCCGCGCCCAGCCGCGCGGCATGACCTGCGCCACGCGCCAGTGATTGCGGCCAAAGGTCATGTAAAGCCCGACCGCAATCGCCAACCCGCCAAAGATCAACTGCAGCGACAGGGTCCGCAGGCTGGACACCAGAAACACCCCGGCGACAGCGCCGATAACGATGCCCGGTGCCCATGTGCGCAGGATGCTCCAGTCGACTGCCCCTTTGCGCTGATGCGCCGCAAGCGACCGCAGGCTGGTCACGATGATCGTGGCAAGCGAGGTCGCAAGGCACATCTGCATCAATTGCGGGCTCTCGAAGCCCAGCATGCCAAAGGCATAGAAAAAGGCAGGGACCAGGACGATCCCGCCACCGACACCCAGCAGGCCCGCCAGCACACCGGCAAAGGCACCGATTCCCAGCAAAAGCGCGCCCATCGCCAGCAGCAGCGTCATGTCATCCATGGCAAGTCCATCCCTCAGGCTGCCAGATCCGTGACATGGCCCAGCGCATCTAGCACCACCTGCACGCCCGCACCATCCTTGTGCGCCTGTTCCGACAGATATCTACGCCACATCCGCGCGCCGGGCCGCCCCTGAAACAGACCCAGCATATGCCGTGTCACCTGATTGAGCCGGCCGCCCTTTGCCAGATGGTCCGCGATATAGGGCAGCATCGCGAGGACAACCGCCCCCGCATCGCGGTGCGGGGACACAGCGCCAAAGATCCGCGCATCCGCGTCCAGCAGGATCGCCGCCGGATCGTGATAGGCGACACGCCCGACCATGACGCCGTCCAACCCCGCGTCCAGAAACCCCTGCGCCTGATCCAGTGACGCAACACCGCCATTGACCGACAGATGCAGGTCCGGTCTGCGGGCCTTCATCGCCAGCACCAGATCATAATCGAGCGGCGGCACGTCGCGGTTTTCCTTGGGGCTCAAACCTTGCAGCCACGCCTTGCGGGCGTGAACCGTGAAATGGGTGACCCCCGCCCCCGCAACCCGGTCCAGAAAATCCGGAAGCACAACAGCCGGGTTCTGGTCATCGACGCCGATCCGGCACTTGACCGTCACGGGCCGGTCGGTTGCACGCTGCATCGCGGTCACACAGCGGGCCACCAGATCGGGTTCCGTCATCAGGATCGCACCGAACCGCCCGGACTGCACCCGGTCGGACGGGCAGCCGCAGTTCAGGTTCACTTCGTCATAGCCCAGATCCGTGGCGATCCGCGTGGCCTCTGCCAGCAAGGCCGGATCGGACCCGCCCAGTTGCAGGGCCACCGGGTGTTCGGCCGGATGATAAGCCAGCAAGCGTGCGGTATCCCCGTGCACCACCGCCGCCGCCGTGACCATTTCGGTATAAAGCAACGCATGACGCGACATCAGCCGGTGCAACTGACGACAGTGCCGGTCGGTCCAGTCCATCATCGGTGCGACACTCAGGCGGTGAGCGTCGCTGGCCGGGTTTTTTGTAAGTTCAGTCATGGATCGTCATTCTTGTTGGGACGTGGTCTGCGGTATCTTTTGGCCCCCGGGTTGTGCCTTCACAGGTCTCCACAGGGCCAGCTTTCTGGCGTGGGCATCTGTCACGGGCCCCCGTAGTCGATGGTCAAGGCAGGCGTGCAATGGTCTGAACACGCACCGATCCATATAAGCGCGCAAGGCGAAATCGTCCACCGGGACAAATCACCGGTTGCCCGCTACCGGCTGGCTGTGAAAGCCCTACCCCGACCCGCCAAAGGGCGCGCCGTTTTATCCCCTTTCATAATGGGCCCAGACCCATTAGACAGCGCGATCTTTGATCGTTTATGGGACACATCATGGCGCAGAATGCCACCATCTACAAAGTAGAGCTTTCCGTCTCTGACATGGATCGCCACTACTATGAGACCCATAAACTGACCGTGGCCAAACATCCGTCGGAGACGGATGAACGGCTGATGGTCCGCATCATCGCCTTTGCGCTGAACGCGCACGAGCATCTGGAAATGACCAAGGGCCTTTCGACGGATGACGAGCCTGACATCTGGCAAAAAAGCCTGAGCGGCGAACTGGATGTCTGGGTGGCGCTTGGCCTGCCCAGCGAAAAGGTGATGCGCCAGTCCTGCAACAAGGCGGACAAGGTGATTGTCTATCCTTACGGCGGCAGGACGGCAGAAATCTGGTGGGACAAGATCAAAAGCAGCACCACC
>JBBREW010000368.1:0-3210 GCA_038225335.1 Rhodobacterales bacterium | reverse complement strand
TTCAGGTCGTGAAATCCGGCGTCCGCCAGCAGGACATCCGCCAGCGCATCCTGCACCGCAGGTGTGAATTTTGCCTGCGGGCTGACCCCCACGATATCGACCAGCCGCCGCAAGGTGGGTGGAATGAACTGGTACCGCCCGATGGCGTGCGGCTGTCCCGGCGTGGCTTCAATCCATTGATAAATTTCTGCGATCGTCATGTCCGTCGGGGGCCGCGCCGGTTTGCGCGTGGCGCCGTACTGCACCGCGTCATAACCGTGGCGACCAGCCTCTGCCGCGGCGATCAGATGCCTGATCCTGTCAGCCGCACTTTCCCCGGCCATGATACCGGGTGGCGCGTCGGTGCCGGGTGTGAACCCCGGCGGATGCACCCGTTTCGCCCGCGTCGGATAGGGGGCAAAGAAACTGCCCGACCGGGTGCCGATGAACAGACCCGCGACCGGCGTTTCTGACGGCGCTGCGCCGATTCCATTGTCCTGCAGGCTGCCCAATTGCGTCCCGGCCATGACCGTCAGCGGAACGGCGCGCGCCTGCACCAGTGCGCCGCGCGGTTGGAGAAACGACGCCTGACCGGGCCGCAGCAATGCATCGGCCGGGGCCTGTTCCGGTGTCGCGATCAGCAGCCCCAGCAGAAAGACCACCCATGATAAATTCCGAAACAGCATCCCTTCGCCCCGCGCCCCGTTGGATCAAGGCTGACTGTGACTGATTCCGGTTATCAAACCGTTTCCCTGTGCCGGACCGGACCGCGGCGGCAAAAAACCGGTCGTGCGGGAACAAATGCCCGGCAGGAACATTATAGCAACATAGAACAAAGGACATGCCATGACCGACGATCTGAGCCACCCGAAAACCGATGCCCCCGGCAATGCCGAAAAACCCGTCGAAGACTGGGTGACCGGCGACGAACCGATGACCGGCGCGCAGGCAAGCTATTTGCAGACCCTGTCCGAAGAAGCGAACGAGGCCTTCGATTCCACCCTGTCAAAGGCGGATGCCAGCAAGCGTATCGACGCCTTGCAACAAAAGACGGGCCGTGGGGTCTGACACAGTCTAGGCGTTCATGCCGGGATGGTTTAGGGGTAAATCAGTTTTACCCAAGGACGCCCCGGCATGACCAACGACACCCCCTCGGACAGCCTGCGCAAGGCGGCACTTGATTATCATCAGTTCCCCCGCCCCGGTAAGCTGGAAATACGCGCGACCAAACCGATGGCCAACGGGCGCGATCTGGCCCGCGCCTATTCGCCCGGCGTGGCCGAGGCCTGTCTCGAAATCCGCCGCGACCCCGATACCGCACGCGATTACACCACCCGCGGCAATCTGGTGGGCGTGGTCACGAACGGCACTGCGGTGCTTGGGCTGGGCAATATCGGCGCGCTCGCCTCTAAACCCGTGATGGAAGGCAAGGCGGTCCTGTTCAAGAAGTTCGCCAATATCGACTGTTTCGATATCGAACTGAACGAGCCCGATCCGGTCAAGCTGGCAGAGATCGTCTGCGCGCTGGAACCCACGTTCGGTGCGATCAATCTGGAGGACATCAAGGCTCCCGACTGTTTCATCGTCGAGGAAATCTGCCGCACCCGCATGAATATCCCGGTGTTTCATGACGACCAGCACGGCACGGCCATCGTGGTGGGTGCTGGCATCACCAACGCCCTGCGGATCGCGCGCAAGGATTTCGACGCGGTCAAGGTGGTGTCGACCGGCGGTGGTGCCGCGGGCATTGCCTGCCTGAACATGCTGCTGAAACTGGGTGTGCGGCGCGAAAATGTCTATCTGTGCGACCTTCAGGGCTTGGTCTATCACGGGCGAACCGAAGATATGACCGACCAGAAGGCCGCCTATGCCCAAGGCGACAGCCCCCGGACACTGGCGGATGTCATCGCGGGTGCGGATGTGTTCCTTGGTCTGTCCGGCCCCGGCGTGCTGACGCCCGATATGGTCCGGACGATGGCAGAAGTGCCGATCATCTTTGCGCTTGCCAACCCCGCCCCCGAAATCGACCCCGCTGCGGCGCGCGCGGCCAACCCCCGCGCCATCATCGCCACGGGCCGGTCTGATTTTCCAAATCAGGTCAACAACGTGCTGTGTTTTCCATTCATCTTTCGCGGCGCGCTGGATGCCGGTGCCACAACGATCAACGACGAGATGAAGATCGCCTGCATCGAAGGCATCGCCGCCATGGCCCGCGCCACCACCAGCGCAGAGGCCGCCGCCGCCTATGCGGGCGAACAACTGACATTCGGGCCCGATTACCTGATCCCGAAACCCTTCGATCCGCGTCTGATGGGTGTTGTCGCCTCTGCCGTGGCGCAGGCCGCCTGCGATACCGGCGTCGCCACCCGTCCCATTGCCGATATGGCCGCCTATAAGCGGCAGCTGGATGCGTCGGTGTTCAAATCCGCCTTCATCATGCGCCCGGTCTTTGATGCCGCGCGCACCGCATCCCGCCGCATCGTCTTTGCCGAAGGCGAGGATGAGCGCGTGTTGCGCGCCGCACAGGCGATCATGGAAGAAACGACCGAGGTGCCGATCCTGATCGGGCGACCCGATGTCATCGCCGCGCGCTGCGAACGGGCGGGGCTTGATATCCGGCCTGACCTTGATTTCAAGATCGTGAACCCTGAAAACGATCCGCGTTACCGCGATTACTGGGGCACCTACCACGACCTGATGGCCCGCAGGGGTGTCACGCCCGATCTGGCGCGCGCGGTGATGCGCACCAACACGACCGCGATCGGGGCCGTCATGGTCCAGCGGGACGAGGCAGACGCCCTGATCTGCGGCACCTTCGGTCAATACCTGTGGCACCTGAACTATATCCAGCAGATCCTTGGCACCACCGTGCAGCATCCGGTCGCCGCCCTGTCGCTGATGATCCTTGAATCGCGCAGTCTGTTCATCGCCGATACGCAGGTCCACGAAGAACCCACACCCGAGCAGATCGCGGAAACCGTGATCGGTGCCGCCCGCCACATCCGCAGGTTCGGGGTAGAGCCAAAAATCGCGCTGTGTTCGCACAGCCAGTTCGGCAATATGGACAGCAGTTCAGGCCGCCGGATGCGCGCGGCGATGGATATCCTGCACAGCCAGCCCCGCGATTTCAGTTTCGAAGGCGAGATGCACATCGATTCCGCCCTTGACGTGGAATTGCGCAACCGGATCTTTCCGGGCGCGCATCTGGACGGGGCCGCCAACTGCCTTGTC
>JBBREW010000367.1:0-3247 GCA_038225335.1 Rhodobacterales bacterium | reverse complement strand
TTGATCTTGCCGAAATCCAGCGCCACCACATCGGCCACGGTGGACGACGGGCCAAGCTGGCCCGCCGAACTGTCGTGGCAGTGAAACAGGATCGTCGCACCGGGTTCAACCCGCTGGACCGGGGCAATCGCATTGTCCCAGCCAAAGTGGTGTTGCGCCCCGTGGATGGTATAGTCGCACGCCTTGCACATGATGTTACTCGGTCACATAGACGTAGTCGTAGTTGACTGGGATCGACACCGGATCAACATAAAGCGCGTCATCGCCACCCATCCGGGCGGATTTCATCGTGTAACGCTGTTCGTTGAACACCGGCACCCAGGGCGCTTCTTCCATCACCTTCATATAGACGTCGGACCACATGGTCAGGCGTTCCGGGGCTGCGGGATCGATCATGCTGTCCGCCGCGGTTGCCGCCGCGTCGATGTCTGCGTCGCAGAACTTGGACCAGTTCCAGCCGCCTTCCTCTGCCCCCATGCAGCCCAGAATGGGGCCGAAGAAGTTGGACGGATCGGGGAAGTCGGCAATCCAAGCCATGCCGCCCGACCAGATCATCGGGGCCGTGCCGGCACCGCCTGCCTCGATCACGTTGGCCTGTGCAAGGGACTGGATCGACGCCGTCACACCGATGGCCGCCAGATCCTGCTGGATCGCCTGCGCGATGCGGGGGTTGGGGTCGGTGTTCATGACGTAAAGCTCGGTTTCGAACCCGTCCGCCAGACCCGCTTCTGCCAACAGCGCCTTGGCACCTTCGACGTCATAGGCATAACCGTCATAATTTGCCGTATAGCCCGGCATCGAAGGCGGCAGCGGCTGGTTGGCGGGGACCGCACGGCCGTTGATCAGCTGGATGATCCGGTCCTTGTTGATCGCCATGTTGATGGCGCGGCGCACCTCGACCTGATCCAGCGGCGGCGTCGTCACGTTCAGGGTGATATAGCCTGTCTGCAACTGCCCGCCTTCGACCACGCGGGCCGCCTGTTCGGGATCGGCCATCACTTCCTGAAACTTGGCAGGGGGGATGCCGTCACCGGGCACGTCCACTTCGCCGTTCTGCAGACGCAGCAGGGCGACGATCGGTTCCTGTCCGACCTCGAATGTCACCGTATCCAGATAGGGCAGGCCCGCGCGCCAGTAATCGGCGTTCTTCTCGAACACCAGTGATTGTCCGATGGTCCATGTGCCCAGCTTGAACGCGCCGGTGCCGACCGGCACCCGGCCGAAATCACCTTCCGCCGCCTCGACCTCTTCTTGCGGAACGACAGAGGCAAAGTTCAGCGCCATCACATGCAGAAAGGTCGCATCGGGCCGCGACAGGGTGATCTGCACCGTGGCGGGATCAACGACGCTCACACCGTCCAGCGTGGTGGCCTCGCCGCTGGCCACGGCGTCATAGCCTGCAATCGCCGCGAAAAATCCCGCACCCGGCGACTGGGTTTCCGGCAGCGTCACCCGGTCAAGCGAGTATTTCACATCCTCTGCGGTCATCTCTCTGCCGTTGTGAAAGACGACGCCGGGCCGCAGGCTGAAGGTAAAGACAAGGCCGTCGTCGGACACCTCATAGCTTTCGGCAAGACCGGGGCGCAGGGTCGTGGTGCCCGGTTCGTAATCCATCAAGCCGTCGAACAGCGATTTGATCATCGACCAGTTCTGCCAGTCATAGCCGATGGCCGGGTCCAATGTGGCCACGTCATCCTTGTAGGTGACGGTGATATTACCGCCCGGTGTGGCGTTGGGGTCCAGCGTTTCCTGCGCAAGGGCAGGCAAGGCAAAGGCCGCGATCAGGGCGGTGGAGGCAAAGGCCGCGATCAGGGCGGTGGAGGCAAGCAGTTTCTTCATTGTCGTCTCTCCTGTTGGGTTAACGGATACGGATACGGGGGTCGATGAGGGGGGCCACAAGGTCGGCCAGAAGGTTGCCCAGCACGATGGCGCAGGCGGACACAAGCGTGACGCCCATGATGATCGGAATGTCGATGCGCTGGATTGCCTGCCACGCCAACTGGCCGATGCCGGGCCAGCCAAACACGCTTTCCACGACGACGATGCCACCCATGAAGATGCCGATATCGATGCCGATCATCGCGATGACGGGCAGGATGGCATTGGGCAGGGCATGGCGCAGAATGACGCGGCTACGGGTCAGCCCCTTGGCCCGCGCGGTGCGGACGAAATCGGCGCGCAGCACCTCGATCATGCTGGACCGCATCATGCGGGCATACCACCCTGACCCAAGGATCCCAAGGGTCAGCGCAGGCAGCACCAGATGTGCGGGCGTGCCATAGCCGCCGATGGGAAACCACCCCAGCTGCACGGCAAAGACATAGAGCAGCAACAGCGCCACCACGAACTGCGGCGCAGACACGGTGATAAAGCTGGTCATCATCAGCGTATTGTCCACGGCGCGCCCGCGCCACAGCGCCGCCACGACGCCCATGGTCAGCCCGATCACCAGTTCCGCCCCGATGCCCGCCAGCATCAGCAGCAAGGATGCGGGCAGGCGGGCCATGATCAGGGACGCCACATCGGTCCGCTGCAAATAGCTGCGGCCCAGATCACCCTGCAACAGGCCCCACAGATAGCGGCCGTATTGCACGAAAAACGGCTGATCCAGACCCAGTTGCGCGCGGATGTTGGCGACGGTCTGCGGGGTTGCGGATCGTCCCGCAATCTGGCGCACCGGATCGGCGGGCAGCACATAAAGCAGCAGGAAGGTGATGAACGACACGCCCAGCAAAATCAGCGCGGACTGGATCAGGCGACGGATCAGATAGGCGGCCATCAGTCGGACCCCCGCAACGTGGGGTCCAGCACATCCCGCAATCCGTCACCCACCAGATTGAACGCCAGCGCCAGCACGACAATCGCGGCCCCCGGCCAGAACACCAGCCACGGCGCAGACTGGAAATAGGTCTGGTTTTCAAAGATGATATTGCCCCAGCTGGGCGTGGGCGGCTGCACGCCCACCCCCAGATAGGACAGTGTCGCCTCCAGCAAGACCGTCGTCGAGATGCCCAGCGTGCCCCAGACGATGATCATCGGCACCAGATGCGGCAGGATATGCTTGAACAGGATGCGCGCGGTGCCCGCACCCAGCGTGCGCTCTGCCGCGATGAAATCGCGGGCCGCGAGGGCCGAGGTTTCGGTATAGATGACCCGCGCCGTCTGCACCCAGTTCACCATTGCGATGACAAAGGCCACGATCCACAACGACGGCTGCAACACCGCCGCAAGGCAGATCGCCAGCAAC
>JBBREW010000366.1:0-3258 GCA_038225335.1 Rhodobacterales bacterium | reverse complement strand
TTGCCCAGGTGCGAAAAGGCCGCCGACAGGTTGGAACTGGTTGTCGATTTGCCGATGCCGCCCTTGCCATAGACGGCAAAGACCTTGGCCCCCTCGATCTGGGTTTCGGCGTCCTGATGGACCTGGACAGAGCCTTCGCCGTCCATGCCACGCAGATTCGGTATCTCGTCTTTGGGGCTCATCAGAGCCTCCTTTCTGTCAGGGTCAGACTGCGCCGCATGGCGCGGGGTCCCGGCTTCTTCTCGTCAAAAATATCCCGGGGGGAGGCCGCAGGACGCATGTCCAAGGCATGGGGGGCTGGCCCCCCTGCCCCCCTCTCAACCACAGGTGATGTCGGAGACATGCTCATTCTGCTGCAATCCCTTCCATCCGGTCTTCCAAGGCGTCGGCTGCGTCCTGCAAGGCTGCCAGCGTGGCGGCATCCGGTGTCCAATAGGCGCGGTCCGACGCTTCCAGCAGGCGGTTCGCCATCCGCATCGACGCCTGCGGGTTCAGCGCCGCCAGCCGTTCGCGCATCGTCGCGTCCAGAACGAATGTCTCGCTCAGGCGCTGATAGACCCATGGGTCCACCGCCCCGGTTGTCGCCGACCATCCCATCGTGTTGGTGATATAGGCCTCGATCTGGCGCACGCCCTCGTGGCCGTGCTTCAGCAGACCTTCATAGAATTTCGGGTTCAGGCTGCGCGACCGGGTTTCCAGCGCGACCTGATCCTTCAGTGTCCGCACCTTGTTGCCACCGCGGGTCTGATCCCCGATGTAAACCGGTGTATCAATGCCACCCTTCGCCCGTTTCACCGCGCGGGCGATACCACCCAGCGTATCAAAGTAGTGATCGACAGAGGTCACGCCCAGTTCCACGGATTCAAGGTTCTGATAGGCCAGATCGACGTGGGCCAATGTCTTCTGCAACAAGGCGGCGCTTTGCCGGACCTTGCCATCGACACCATAGGCAAAACTCTTGCGGTTCTCATAGGCGTCGGCCAGCTCGTCCTCGTCGCCAAAGGCAGAGCTGTCGATCAACTGGTTGACGTTCGAACCATAGGCCCCTTCGGCGTTGGAGAAGACCCGCAGGGCCGCCTCTGCGATGGTGCAGCCGGTCTCTGCCATATGGGCCAGCGCGTGGACCCGGACAAAGTTCAGATGCGCAGGCTCTTCGGCCATGGCGCATTTCAACGCCGCTTCGGCCAGCAGTTTCGTCTGCAGCGGCAGCAGGTCGCGGAAAATGCCGGACAGGGTCATCACCACGTCGATGCGGGCGCGGCCCAGCACGTCCAGCGGGATCAGGTCCGCACCGCACAACCGGCCATAGCTGTCGAACCGGGGTGTGGCCCCCATCAGCGCCAGGGCCTGCCCGATCGGGCCACCGTCGGATTTGATGTTGTCAGACCCCCACAGCACCAGCGCCACGGTGCGCGGCATGGTGGGATGGGTGCGCAACAGCACCTCTGCCTGCTTGGCGCCTTCGGCCATGGCAAAGGCGGTGGGCATGCGGAACGGATCAAAGGCGTGGATATTGCGCCCGGTCGGCAGAATGCCCGGGTTGCGCATCAGATCACCACCCGGCACCGGGGCAATGAACCGCCCCGACAAGGCGCGCATCAGCGCGGGCAATTCGTGATCGTCCTTCAGATACCGGGCGGCATCGCGGGCGGCGGGCGTGTCGCCCATCAGCGCGATCATCTCGGCGCGCGCGGCATCGGTCATGACCCGGCCCACAATGTGCAACCCGTCGGGGATCAGCGATCCTTCGGTTTCCAGCACGGTCAGCCACAGGCGGTTCAGGTCGGTGGCGTCCAGATCCAGACCTTCGGCCTGTGCCACGATCATGGCTGCCAGATCCCGGCGCTGCGGGTCCGCAGGCCCCATGCCACGCCAGCGGGTCAGACTGTCCTTCAGATCCAGAAGCCCCTTGTAAAGCCCCGCCTGCGCCAGCGGCGGTGTCAGATGCGTGACGATGACCGCATTGCTGCGCCGCTTGGCGAGGGTCGCCTCTGACGGGTTGTTGGCGGCATATAGATAGACATTGGGCATGCCACCGATCAGACGGTCCGGCCAGCACTGCGCGCCAAGGCCCGCCTGTTTGCCCGGCATGAATTCCAGCGCGCCGTGCATGCCGAAGTGCAGCAATACATCGGCCTTCAGCGTATTGCGCAGCCACAGATAAAACTGCGCAAAGGCATGGGTCGGGGCAAAGCCGCCTTCGAACAGCAGGCGCATCGGATCGCCTTCATACCCAAAGGTCGGCTGCACACCGACAAAGACCTTGCCGAACTGGTACCCCATCACAAAGACGCCCCGCCCGTCGGACTGGATCTTGCCAGGTGCCGGACCCCAGACGGCCTCGATCTGGTTCAGCCAGGGGGTATGCGCCACGATGGCGTCGGCGCTGACATGGGCTGCGACATTCGCTTCCTGCCCGAATTGCGCGGCGTTGCCCTTCAGGACCATGATGCGCAGACTGTCCACATCGACGGGGACATCCAGATCATAGCCGTCGGCCTTCAGCGCGGTCAGTGTGTTGAACAGGCTTTCGAACACGCTCAAATAGGCGGCGGTTCCGACAGCGCCCGCATTGGGCGGAAAGCCGAACAGCACGATGCCCACGGTCTTGTCCGCGTTGCGCTTGCGGCGCAGGGTGGCCAGCCGCAGGGTCTTGTCCGCGAGCACGCCGATCCGTTCCGGGCAGGGTGCCATGGATTTGTCGCCAACCGCACCGCGGCAGGCCAGCGCGCAACCGGTGCAGACCTCTGCCCCGTGACGCCCGGCAAAGACCGTGGGCGCGGTGGCCCCGTCGATTTCCGGCAAGGCCACCAGCATCGTGGTTTCCACCGGACCCAGACCCTGACCGCTGGCACCCCATTGGGCCAGCGTCTGAAATTCCAGCGGCTGGGCGGCGATATAGGGCACATCCATTGCCGCCAGCAGGGCAATCGCGGCCGGGCTGTCGTTGTAGGCGGGTCCGCCGACAAGGCTGAAACCGGTCAGCGACACCATCGCATCGACCTTGCCGTGAAAGTAATCGCGGATCGCGGGCGTGGCGTCCAGACCACCGGCAAAGGCGGGCACGACGGCCATCCCCTGCGCCTCGAACGCGCGGATCACCGCGTTGTAATGGGCGGTATCGGACGACAGGATATAGGACCGCAGCATCAGGATGCCGACCGTGGCCACGGCACCCGCGGGGCGGGGCAGATCGGCGGCGTCGGTGGTGATATGGGTGCCGGGCAGGTCGGGGTGATACACACCGCAATCAGGATA
>JBBREW010000365.1:0-3264 GCA_038225335.1 Rhodobacterales bacterium | reverse complement strand
GCCTCTCTTGCGCAGGACGGCTGGCCCGTGTCTAAACGACATCGGGAAATGGAGCGCCGCACGACGACAGGCGCCGGTTCAACACAAGGGCAGGACGCTTGATCGGGATCGTGATCGTGGCGCATGGCAATCTGGCGCGGGAATACCTGTCGGCGGTCGAACATGTCGTGGGCCAGCAGGACGGCATCCGCGCCATCGCCATCGCGCCTGATGACGACCGCGCTGCAAAACAGGCCGAAATCTGCGATGCGGCCGATGCGGTCGACATGGGCAAAGGCGTCGTGATCGTGACGGATATGTTCGGCGGGTCGCCTAGCAACCTGAGTTTGCGCGCCTGCAGCCCGGAAAATCGCCGCATCCTTTATGGTGCGAATCTTCCGATGCTGATCAAACTGGCCAAATCGCGCCACAAGGCGGTGCCAGACGCGGTGGCCGCCGCAATCGAGGCGGCGCATCGCTATATCAACTCTCATTCCGTTGGACCCCAATGACCCGTGCCGCAACCCGCCTGCAGATCCAGAACATCAAGGGGCTGCATGCCCGTGCATCCGCCCGTCTGGTGGAGGTGGTCGAGGCGCATACCGCCAGTGCCACGGTCAGCAAGGATGGCATGCAGGCGGGCGGCGACAGCATCATGGGTCTGCTGATGCTGGCCGCGACCAAGGGGTCGTGGATCGAGGTTGAAACCAACGGTCCCGATGCCGATGCTCTGAAAGACGCGATCACGGCCTTGATTGACGACAAGTTCGGCGAAGGTGACTGAGCGGGACACCGCCGAAGGTCCGCTGCCGCCACGCGATGACCCCATTGTCTATGACCGGCGCGCGCTGAGTTACGCAGGTTCGTTCGATAATCCGGTGCAGCAGGCCTTTATCCGCATGGTCGAGTGGATGACAGGCAAGGGCACGATTGTCCGCATGGTGCGCGCCTATGAACGGGCCGGACCGGGGCGGGGACAGGATTTCTGGACACGCACGCTGGCCGCCCAAGGGATAAGGGTGGTGACGCCCGACGATCAGATCGCCCATATTCCCGCAACCGGACCGGTGGTTATTGTCGCCAATCATCCGCACGGCATGGTCGATGGCATGGTGCTGGCCGATCTGATCGGGCGACGGCGGCCTGATTACCGGATTCTGTCGCGGTCCCTGCTGACATCGCTGGACCCGGAGGCATCGGAGTTCATGATCTCCGTCCCCTTCCCCAATCAACCCGATGCGCAGGCCCGGATGATCGACATGCGGCGTCAGGCGATGGATCATCTGGGGCAGGGCGGGGCTGTTGCCTTGTTCCCGTCCGGGGTCGTGGCGACCGCGCCGGGCCTGTTCGCCCCGGTGGTCGAGGCGGATTGGAATGTCTTTACCGCCAAGATGATCCGCATGTCCGGCGCGACCGTCGTGCCGTGTTTTTTCCCCGGTGCCAATTCACGCGCCTACCAGATCGCGAACCGCATCTCTCCTCTGTTGCGGCAAAGCCTGCTGCTGCACGAGGTCGCCCGCACACGTAATACCGACTTTGCGCCCGTGATCGGGCCTGCGATTCCATACGGTGTCATGCAGGACCGCATGGGCGATCCCCGCGCGCTGATGGCCTGGTTGCGGGCGCAGACGCTGGCCTTGGGTCAGCGGGTCGGCACAGGGACGTCGCCGCGGTAATCATAGAAACCGCGCTGCGATTTCCGGCCCAGCCATCCTGCCTCTACGTATTTGGTCAGCAGGGGGCAGGGGCGGTATTTGGTATCGGCCAGCCCGTCGTGCAACACGTTCATGATCGCCAGACAGGTATCCAGGCCGATGAAATCCGCCAGCTCCAGCGGCCCCATGGGATGGTTCGCCCCCAGTTTCAGCGAGGTGTCGATCGACTGCACCGATCCCACACCTTCGTAAAGTGTATAGATCGCTTCGTTGATCATCGGCATCAGAATGCGGTTCACGATAAAGGCGGGGAAATCCTCTGATGCGGTCGATGTCTTGCCCAGCTTCGCCACCACACCTTCGCAGGTCGCAAAGGTGTCGTGGTCGGTCGCGATGCCGCGGATCAGTTCGACCAGTTGCATGATCGGGACCGGGTTCATGAAATGGAACCCCATGAAGCGTTCCGGACGGTCCGTGCGCGAAGCAAGCCGCGTGATCGAGATGGACGACGTGTTCGACGTCAGGATCGTATGCGGTTTCAGGTGGGGAATCAGATCCTCGAAAATGGCCTGTTTGATGGTTTCGCGTTCGGTCGCGGCTTCGATGATCAGGTCGGTCTTGCCCAGATCGGTCAGGGTCGGCGTGGTCACGATCCGTTTCATCGCCGCCTGCCGCGCGCCATCGTCGATCAGATCGCGGCTGACCTGCCGGGTCAGGTTGCGGTCGATCAGTGACACGGCCTTGTCCAGCGCGTCCTGACTGACATCGGTCAGCAGCACATCATAGCCAGCAACAGCAAAGACATGCGCGATCCCGTTGCCCATCTGCCCGGCCCCTACGATGCCGACCCGTTCGATTGCCATGGCCCTGATCCTCTGTCTGACTGGCCACAGCATAGGCCGCGCGCCGATGCAGCTTCAAGCACCGAGAACCATTAAAATCAGGTTCAAATGTTGGGCTTAGGGAAATCGCAATCCAAATCCGCGAATCTGTACAGGCGAGATATTAAACGATCTGTGGTGACCGAGATGAAGCATGATACAATCGACGGCGCTGGCCTGCACTATGCGCCTTGCCGATACGGGCTGTCGCGGATCTTTTTCCGGGGTCCGAAGCGGCGTCTTGATACCCCCTATATCGCCTTTGTCGGCGGCACGGAAACGTTCGGGAAATTCATCGACCGGCCTTTGCCCGCGCTGCTTGAACGGGCGCTGGGACAGACCTGCGTGAACCTTGGCTGTGTGAACGGCGGGGTGGATGCCTTTGTCAACGACCCTACGATCATGGCGACATGCCACGATGCCAAGGTGACCGTCGTGCAGGTCATGGGCGCGAATTATCTGTCGAACAGGTTCTATTCGGTGCATCCGCGGCGCAACGACCGGTTTCTGCGGGCCTCGACGGTGATGCAGGCGATCTTTTCGGATGTCGATTTTTCTGATTTCACCTTTACCCGCCACATGCTGATGACGCTGCACGCCCATTCACCTGAACGCTTTGATATCGTGGTTTCCGAATTGCGCGAAGCCTGGGTTGCGCGGATGCGCAATATGCTGAACCAGATCGGGCCGCGCACCGTGCTGTTGTGGTTTTCCCGCGAACCGCTGAACGATACGCCGTGGGATGCGCG
>JBBREW010000364.1:0-3283 GCA_038225335.1 Rhodobacterales bacterium | reverse complement strand
GGGTTCTTTTTGTGCCCCTTGTTTGTCTGCCCGTCCGTATCGCTGAAACTGTTTTGGCAGACCTGATCTGGTCGAGCAACGCTTAATTTGGGATTGCTGTGAACTTCACGGGAATTCCCGCCACATCACGCCGCCGTGACGAGCAGGTTATCCACAGGCGGACTTGGTGATGTTGTGTGCCTGTGGATAGAATTTACAACATATTGTAGCAAATCGTGAGCTTTTGGATGGTTCACACCAATCCCAATATTTTTTCCAAGCCGTCCCGAGTCGCAGCGGGGCCGTGTTGGATTGGCCGCAGTCAAGCCCTTATCTGACAAACCTGAGCGGTTTTTTTAGGCGCGAAAATGACAAATCGGGCCGCCTCAGGGGCGACCCGATTCTGATTCACAAGGATTCCATGCGCGGCCAGACGGCCCGATTCTCGTCTCAGGCCATGCCGCCGTCGATGAACCGCTGGGCCAAGGTGGCGTAGGCGTCGGCCATGGGGCCGTCGCCGGCGGCAATCGGCGTCCCCGCATCACCGGACAACCGGGTGTCCAGATCAATGGGCAGTGCCCCCAGAAACGGGATGCCCAGACGCTCCGCCTCTGTGGCGACGCCGCCGTGCCCGAAGATCTGGGTTTCGGTGCCGCAGTGCGGACAATGAAAGGTGGACATGTTTTCGATCAGGCCCAGCAGCGGGGTCTGGAGTGTATTGAACATGTCGATTGCCTTGCGCGCATCCAGCAAGGCCACATCCTGCGGTGTGCTGACAATGACGGCACCCGTGATCTTTGTTTTCTGGCACAGGGTCAGTTGCACGTCACCGGTGCCGGGGGGCAGGTCGACGATCAGCACGTCCAGCTGACCCCATTCAACCTGCGTCAGCATCTGTTGCAGTGCGCCCATCAACATCGGTCCGCGCCAGACGACGGCCTTGTCGGGGTCCACCATCAGACCGATCGACATCATGGTGACGCCGTGGGCGTGCAACGGGATGATGGTTTTGCCGTCCGGGCTGGCCGGGCGTTTGTTGACGCCCATCATCCGGGGCTGGCTGGGGCCATAGATATCGGCGTCCAGCAATCCGACCCTGCGTCCCTTGCGGGCCAGTGCCACGGCAAGGTTCGACGACACGGTCGATTTGCCAACCCCGCCTTTGCCAGAACCGATGGCAAGGATGCGGTCCACCCCGGCCACGGCCAGCGGTCCGGCCTGCGGTGTCGGGTGGCGGCCGACCTTCAGGCTGGGGGGCGCCCCCGCAGGGGCGGCGCCCTGCCCGCTGCCGCCCTGACCCGGTGACGCCTGGGCCGTCAGCACGATATTGACGTCGGTGACGCCGTCCAGCTTGCGCACCGCATCGGTCGCGGCCTGCCTGACGGGTTCCAGTGTGGCGGCGATGGCGGCATCGGGGGCTTCGATGACGAAACGCACATGACCACCGGACACAGCCACCGCGCGCAGCAGATCACGGGACACCAGATTGCCCCCGCCCGGCACGGATATTCCCGCAACAGCGGCCAAAATATCGTCTTTTGTAAGTGCCATGATCATGAATCCTTCATAAATGCCGTTCTTGGGCGCACCCTGAGACGCAGACGACCGCGGCGCAAGGCCCTAATTTTCAAGGCGCAAGTTCAACTTTGCCCGCCGTTTGGGCAGATTAATAACTGTCCCTGAGTAACCTTGCATTCGCTGCATAGCAGCATTGCCGAGAGAGGCATTGTGCAAGTGCAGCATCCTCATACATAACAGTCACAAGCAGGGCGAGACGCACTGCACCGAATAAGAAAGACGAGATGAACATGGCATACGCAAACACAGCACCGACGACCACACCCCGCGCCAACGGATTGATGGCCCGCATTGTCGAAGCCGTCGCAGCCCGCAAGGTTTATCGCACCACCCTGACCGAACTTCAGGCACTGGACAACCGCGACCTGACGGATCTGGGCATCAGCCGGTCGATGATCAAGTCGATCGCTTATGAAGCTGCCTACGGCAAGTAAGAATTCAGTTCGGGATCGGCCAACCTCCTCCCTGGTTCGATCCTGACCCGCGCCGCCGCAACCTCCTCCCCGCGGTGGGCGCGCAAGACAAGGCGGCGACCCGACCTCCTCCCCGGGTCGCCGTTTTGAAACCAGTTTAAGAATTACGGGAACCTGCACCTCCTCCCGCAGTTGCCCGTAAGAACCCGCAGGCCACCAACCTCCTCCCTGGTTGGCGTGCGGATGACAGACCGGACAGCCCGCAACCTCCTCCCTGCGGCGCTGTCCACCCCAGATCGGTGGTGGTCACCTCCTCCCGGCCACCACCGACAGGCATTCAGATCGGGTTCGCTGCACCTCCTCCCGCGGTTGACCTGACACATCCCCGGCCACCCTCCTCCCAGGCTGGTTCAGGGATGACGACCCGGACGGCCCGCAACCTCCTCCCTGCGGCGCGGTCCATTGATCAGATCGGTGGTGGTCACCTCCTCCCGGCCACCACCGGTTGATCGACACACATACGGACGCTGCACCTCCTCCCGCGGCAGTCCGGTCAGCCAGCGATCGCGGCCTCCTCCCCGCGATCCTGGCGCAGGATGCAGGCCTTCACCTCCTCCCGAGGGTCGGCATCGAAACATGAAGGCGATGCGCACCTCCTCCCGCGCATCGCCTTTTTCGTTGGGTGGCAGCCGCGCTTTTTGTATTGCCTAACCCCGGTCCGCAGGCCAGCAAGGCGGGATGACAGCCCTGACATTATATCTGCTGGCGCAGTTCGCCTTTACCAGTTCGATCACGCCCGGCCCCAACAATCTGATGTTGATGGCCTCTGGGGCGAATTACGGATTCCGGCGGACCCTGCCGCATATGCTGGGGGTGTCGCTGGGGCACAGCTTTATGGTGGCGATGGTCGGGTTGGCCTTGCTGCGGCTGTTCGTGGCTTTTCCGGTTCTGAACACGGTCCTGACGATCGGGGCGGTCGTCTATATGACGTGGCTCGCGTGGAAAATCGCGACCGCGGCGCCCGCTGACGCCCAAGAGGCCGCAGGAAAGCCGTTTACGTTTTTGCAGGCAGCCGCGTTTCAGTGGGTGAACCCAAAGGCCTGGGTGATGGCGATCACGGCGATCACGGCCTATGCCCCGCAATCATGGTCCGTCGTGGCGGGATCACTTGTCGTCGCTGGCGTATTCTTGCTGATGAACCTGCCCGCGATCACGGTCTGGACGGTGCTGGGCACACAGGTCCGGCGGTTTCTGGGCACGCGGCGGCGGTTGCGCACCTTTAACGTGACGATGGCGGCGCTGCTGCTCGCCTC
>JBBREW010000363.1:0-3287 GCA_038225335.1 Rhodobacterales bacterium | reverse complement strand
CCGTCGATCTGGTCATAGGCGCGGAATTCGCCGAAATACTTCGTGATCGCCGCCGTCAGCGTCGTCTTGCCGTGGTCCACGTGACCGATGGTCCCGATGTTCACGTGCGGTTTGTTGCGTTCGAACTTTGCCTTAGCCATGGTGCGGCCCCCTTGAAAAATGCGGGGTCGTCCTGACCCCGATTGAAGCATCGCGGGCGATGTATGGCGGATCGCGGGGGAAATCAACCCGGGTCATTGCGGCAAGGCGGGCGATCATGCCCGTCAGCATTATTCAGTCAAAGCGGTTTGACTTTGGAAACCCGTGCGGGGCCCTTTTGCCGACACCGCCACGGCTGGCTTTCCATTCGGTCAGATTGGTTTCTGTGCGGGTTTTTCCACCGCCCATGGTCCAGGACAGACCAGCGGCCCAGTCAAAGGTGGTGACATCGGCCAGACCGCCATCCAGTTCCAGCATCCCCTGCCGCCCGATGACCTTGCGGTATTTTTGCAGACGCACACCCTTGCCGCGCCCCATTTCCGGCAATTCATCCAGACCAAAGACCAGAAACCGGCCATTTTCGCTGATGACGGCCACATGATCACCCGCCACGCGGCGGACAACCTTTGCCACGCCGTCCTTGATGTTCAGAACCTGCCGTCCGGCGCGGGTCTGGGCCACCACATCATCCTCTGGCACGACAAATCCGTCACCCTCGCTCGACGCGACAAGTAGTTTCGCGCCGGGGCGGTGGATCATGATGTCGATGATCTGCGCCTCGTTGGGCAGGTCGATCATCAGACGCAGGGGTTCACCCATGCCGCGCCCACCCGGCAGGGTGCTGGCCTGCAAGGTATAGAATCGCCCCGTGGACCCGAAAACCAGCAACCGGTCGGTCGTTTCCGCGTGAAAGGCAAAGCGGGGCGCGTCGCCGTCCTTGAATTTCATGTCACGGTCGAGGGGGATGTGACCCGTCATCGCCCTGATCCAGCCCATCTGGCTGCAGACGATGGTGACGGGTTCGCGGGCGATCATCGCCTCCATCGGCACATCGGCCACTTCGCCTGCAATCGCAAAGGTGGTGCGACGCGCCCCGCCCTTGCTGTCCTTGCCGAACTGTTTGCGGGTGTCGCGCAGCTGGTCGGCGATGCGTTTCCATTGCAAGTCGGTGCTGTCCAGCAGATCGTCGATCCCGGCGCGTTCTTCCATCAGGGCGTCGCGTTCGGCAATCAATTCCATCTCTTCCAGACGCCGCAGGCTGCGCAGACGCATGTTCAGGATGGCTTCGGCCTGCACATCGGACAGGGTGACCTCTGCGTCGGCGGCGACCGTCGCGGGCGGAACGTAATCGGATTCCGACATCGCGCGGACATGATCGCGCCCCCAGTCCTCGATCATCAAGGCGCGCTTGGGGTCGTTGTCATAGCGGATGATGTCGATGACCCGGTCAAGGTTCAGGTAGGCAATGATAAAGCCTTCCAGCACCTCCAGCCGGTGGTCGATCTTTTCCAGCCGGTACTGCGAGCGTCGCAACAGAACCGCGCGGCGGTGGTCCAGAAAGGCCTGCAACACTTCCTTGACGCTGCACACCTTGGGCACAAGCCCGTCGATCAGCACGTTCAGGTTCAGGCTGAAACGGATTTCCAGATCGGAATTGCGAAACAGCATGCCCATCATCACATCGGGATCGACGGTCTTGACCCGCGGTTCCAGCACGATGCGCAAATCTTCGGCGGATTCGTCGCGGACATCGGCCAGAAGGGGCACCTTCTTGGTCTGCACGATCTCTGCCAGCTTTTCGATCAGGCGTGATTTCGGCACCTGATAGGGGATTTCGGTGACGATCACCTGCCATTGGCCCCGCCCCAGATCCTCGACTTCGTATCTTGCGCGCAAACGGATGCTGCCACGACCGGTCCGGTAGGATTCCGCGATGGATGCGGGCTGTTCCACGACCACGCCGCCGGTCGGAAAATCCGGTCCGGGGATGTATTGCATCAGGGTATCGTCGGCGGCCCCCGGCGACTTGATCAGATGCAGGCAGGCATCAATCAGTTCGTGCAGGTTATGCGGCGGAATGTTGGTGGCCATGCCCACGGCGATACCGCTGGACCCGTTGGCCAGCAGGTTCGGAAAGGCCGCCGGAAACACGACGGGTTCTTCCAGCGTACCATCATAATTGGGACGGAAATCCACGGCGTTTTCGGCCAGACCTTCCATCAGCGCCTCTGCTGCGGCGGTCATGCGGGCTTCGGTGTAACGGGCGGCGGCGGGGTTGTCGCCATCGATGTTGCCAAAATTCCCCTGCCCGTCCACCAGCGGATAGCGGACGTTGAAATCCTGCGCGAGCCGCGCCATCGCATCATAGATCGCGGCATCGCCATGCGGGTGGTAGTTGCCCATCACGTCGCCGGAAATCTTGGCCGACTTGCGGAAGCCGCCATTGGACGCCAGCCGCAGTTCGCGCATCGCGTAAAGGATGCGGCGATGCACCGGCTTCAGCCCGTCGCGCGCGTCAGGCAACGCACGGTTCATGATCGTGGACAACGCATAGGTCAGATACCGTTCGCCAATCGCGTGGCGCAGGGTTTCTGTCACGTCATTCGGGTTGGGCAGGTCGGCGGTGTCGTCGGTCATGCGGCAAAGCCTTAGCGAAGGCACCCTTTCGCGTAAAGGCGACACTGACGGCAGCCGACGCGAAATTCCGGGGGCGCGGAACAAAGAATCACGTTATGGTGTTCCTGCTGCATCTGCCAATCACATCGACCGTATCGGGGGCCTGATCTTGGGCAAGTTCATCATTGGTTCCTTCGCCATTTTGGCGTGGACATTCTATGTCATGTCGGGTGGCGCGAATTTCCAGCCCGAAACGCGGACAGCCGCGGCCGAGGCTCCGCAACCCGAGGTGACCCGTGCACAGACCGCCAGTCTGATCGAGGTCTCTCTCCCGGTTGTGGCAGCGCCTGTGCAAGCGGCTGCCCCGGTCGAGTCATTGCCCCCTGTCGCGGCATTGCCCGCGCAAACCGCCGAACCTGTGACGATTTCGCTTGATACCGCACCCGTCTTTGCCGGTGAGACGGACAGTTCAGGCCCGATCGAACCGACCTTCACGTCGCTGTCCGCCCCGGCCCCCGTCGCCGTTGGCAGCCCTGATATGACCACGATCCGCCAGGTTGCGGGTCGTGCGGTGAACATGCGCGAAGGGCCGTCGACATCGTTCGACGTCATCGACACCCTGCAGCAGGGCACCCAGACAGAGGTCATCGAGAGCGACGGTGCGGGCTGGGTCCGCGTCCGTGTCGTGGACA
>JBBREW010000362.1:0-3305 GCA_038225335.1 Rhodobacterales bacterium | reverse complement strand
GATGCGCAGGATGGCGGTCGGCAGGGGTTCATAGGTCACAGCCATCGCGTGCCCGTTGGCATGGATCATCGTGCCCGGGTCCACCATCATGCCGACATGGCCCGGCCAGAAGATCAGATCGCCGCGCTGGACCTCTGCATCCGGGGGCAGCGCATCGCCAAGGGTTGCCTGTTGCAGGTCAGCGTCGCCGGGACAGGCCAGATCACAGGCGGTCAGGGCGGCAGATATCAGACCGGAACAGTCGATGCCGCGCGTGGAATTGCCGCCCCACAGATAAGGCACGCCGAAGTGCAACTGCGCAACCGTCGCAGGGCTGGCAAAGGGACGGTCCAAGGGGCGCAGGTGGCGTTTCGGCACAAACCCTTGCGGCGTCTCGTAAAAATGCCGCCGTTCGTCCAACACCCGGACCCGCGCGCCAAAGGGCAGCGCCATGACATCCCCGCTTTTCAGGTCGTCCGCCGCATAGGCATGCGTCGCAAGGGTGCCGACGCGGTGGGTCTGCCCGGTGTCGGATTTCAGACGGTCCGACGGCACGTATCCCACATACCCATCGCCGCATTGCACGAAGGACCAGCCCGCATGATCGTCCAGCACGGTGACCACCTGTCCCAGCAGGACCTGCCTGTCGCGCAGCCCGTCCGGTGCGGTCCGCAGATCGGTGACCGGGCGGGTCAGACTGGCAGCGGTGCCATCGACGATCCGCAGGTCGGGCACCATCGCCGGATCAAGGCCGCGCAGCGCCACGCGGGCATTGGCGGGCCACAGCCTGCGGTCGGTCATCACAGCTTCAGCAGCTGCGGCAGCGCATCAAGGATGGCCCGCGCGCCCATGCAGGCGCCGCCTTTTGACCGGCCCGGTTTGGCGACAGGGGTCCAGCCATAGATATCGAAATGCACGTAAGGGCGGCTGACAAAGCGGCGCAGGAACAGGGCGGCGGTGATCGCCCCGGCGAAACCGCCGCTGGGGGCATTGTCCAGATCGGCGATGCCCGGTTCGATCATATCCTCGTAGGGGTCGTGGAACGGCAGCCGCCAGACCGGATCGGCCACACGGCGCGCCGCCAGTGCCAGCGCATCCGCAACCGCATCGTCGTCGGTAAAGAACGGCGACAGGTCCGGCCCGACCGCGACCCGAGCGGCACCGGTCAGCGTCGCCATCGAGATGACAAGGTCGGTGTCCGCCTCGCAGGCCAGGGCCAGCGCGTCGGCCAGCACAAGCCGGCCTTCGGCGTCGGTGTTGTTCACTTCGACGGTCAGGCCCTTGCGGCTGGTCAGGATGTCCTGCGGACGAAAGGCATTGGCGGAAATGCTGTTTTCCACCGCAGGGATCAGCACCCGCAGGCGCAAGGGCAGGTTCAGCGTCATGATCATCTGCGCCAGACCAAGGGTCGTCGCGGCCCCGCCCATGTCCTTTTTCATCAGGCCCATCGAACTGCCGGGCTTGATGTTCAGCCCGCCCGTGTCGAAACACACGCCCTTGCCCACAAGGGTCAGGTGCGGGGCAGAGTCGCCCCCGGCACCGGTCCATGTCAGGTCGATCAGGCGGGGTGCCGTGGCGCTGGCGCGTCCGACCGCGTGGATCATCGGGAAATTGGCATCCAGCAGATCGTCGCCGGTGATGACGCTGATCTGCGCGCCGCAGCGTTGCGCCAGATCGCGGGCGGCCTGTTCCAGATCGGCGGGGGACATGTCGCTGGTCGGGGTATTGATCAGATCGCGGGTCAGCGCCTCGCCTGCGGCGATGGCGGCGATCCGGGCGGCGTCAATGCCTGCGGGTGCCACCAGCTGGGCCGCAGCAGGCCGGGCCGTGACATAGCGATCAAAGGCATAGGATTCCAGAAGCCAGCCCAGCGCCGCCTCTTCCAGCGCGGGGCCGGACAGGCCCGCAGCGATAGCATAGGTGCCCGCAGGCAGACGCCGCGCGGCAAGGCCCACGGCAAAGCGGCCGCGACGGCGGCTGGCCGCAGACCCTTGCCCCACCAGCGCCATGGCGATGCGCCCGTCGCTGTCCGGCACGACAAGGGTGGCCCCGCCCGCCCCGGTGAATCCACAGGCATTGGCCCAGTCCCGCGCGGCTGCGGGAATGGTGTCCAGATCATCGGCGTCGATGACATGAACGGGGATGGCAGGGCTGTCGGGGTTGGCAAATGTGGCGGTCATTGGGGTTCCATTCTGGCACACCCCAAGCCTAACGGGTTGACCGGCCACGGCAAGGCCAGAAGGTCAAACAGGTCGCTGGTTCAGAAATCGCGAAAGTCCCATATCTGGGCAATGGCCAGATCGAAACCCCGGTCCAGCCGGGCAAGGGTCGCGGTCAGGGCTGTCTGATCGCCCTGTCTGGCGCAGATGCCGACATGGCGGGCGGCGGTCGCCACCTCTGTCAGGCCAATGCCCAATGCCACGGCGGCAAGCCGGTTGGCCTGACGGACAAGGTCCGCATACTGGGTGCAGGCCTGCAGATCGTGCAACCGGTTCAGCCTGATTGCCAGGTCTTCAAGGGCGCGGCAGATCGTTTCCTCTGCGACCTTGTCACCCAGATCCTTGTAGATTTCGGACAGGGGACCGGGGTCCAGCGCAGAGGTGCGGATACATTCAAGGACGGTCACGGTGGTCATCTGAGGAGCCTTTGCAGAGAGGGCGTCTTGTCCCGGCTTTCTAGGGTGCGCGTGGTCACCATTTCATTGACGCAAGCGCACGAAATCGCTCGAAATCCGTTCAAATGCCTTTTAAGACTGATACAATTCCAATCGGAGATCCGTCCATGCAGCATGCCAAACCCCTGCCTGACTATCTGGTCAAACGTTATCTGGGCTGGCGTGCAACCACCTATGCGGACAACCGCAGCTGGTATCGCAGGCTGGCGGACGGCGGGCAGCATCCACGGGCCATGGTGATCTCGTGCTGTGACAGCCGGGTGCATGTCACGTCGATCTTTGGCGCGGATCAGGGCGAATTCTTTATTCACCGCAATATCGCCAATCTGGTCCCGCCCTTTACCCCCGACGGCAAGCAGCACGGCACCTCTGCCACGGTGGAATACGCGGTCACGGCGCTGAAGGTCGCGCATGTCATCGTGCTGGGCCATTCCAGCTGCGGCGGTGTCGAAGGCTGTTACAAGATGTGCGAAGGCCACGCCCCCGATCTGGAAAAAGAGACGAGCTTTGTGGGCCGCTGGATGGATATCCTGCGCCCCGGTTACGATCGTCTGCCCGCAGGCGAGGATGCGGACCGGCTGCGGGCGCTGGAAAAAGAAGCGGTGCTGGTCAGTCTGGAAAACCTGATGACCTTTCCCTTCGTCAAGGAGGC
>JBBREW010000361.1:0-3325 GCA_038225335.1 Rhodobacterales bacterium | reverse complement strand
ACCGGATAGGCCCAGTTCACCCGCCCCAGCGGCACCATCCAGCTCGCCTCGCCGTCATCCTGACCGTAATAGTCGATGCCATCGTTGAAATACGCGATCTCGCGGTGCAGATCGAAGGGTTTGCCGGGCGTGGCCGCCTGTGACAGGTCCGTCATGAAGGTGATGTCGTCAGCCGACCATTGCGGCGCACCGACACGGCGCAGACAGGTGTCCAGCACGTCACCCACCACGTCATTCGCCAGATAGCCGCGACTTGCGGCGACGAATTTCTCTTCGACGTCGACGCCGGTTTTACCTGCGACCTGCCGAAAGATCCGTTCCATCTCTTGATAGGCGGCCATCGCCGGGTCCAGATCGCGGTGACGCAGCGCGCACCACAGGCGCACTTCGTCCGGCATGACGCCGGGCATGATCCCTGCCGACCGGAACACGTGCTTTTCGGTGATGCCGTCAAACCGATCCGGCATCGCCGCCAGAAACGCGGCAATCGCATCTTCTGCGGTCTTCAGCGCATCGCGCACAACCCCCATCCCCGCATGGGCGCTGTCACCGCGAAAAACGAATTCTCCGGATGCGACCGCATAGCAGGGCCGCGACAGCGCGCCGTTCTGGTAATCACCGTGAGAGGTCAGAAGAATGTCAAAATCATCGAACACGCCCGCCTCTTGCAAGGCAATCTTGCCCCACAGGATTTCCTCGGCCGGGCAGCCGATCACGCAAATCTCGCCCGCAAGGGACAGCGCCTCAACCGCCATAGCCGCTGCAATCGCGGCACCGCAGTTGGCGGGCCCGATGTGATTGTGACCGCAACCGTGCCCCGGTTTGCGACCTGTTCCGCTGCGCTGTGCAAGGACCGCATTGTCCAGACCGGGCAAGGCGTCGTATTCGGCCAGAATGCCGATGCGCGGCCCCGGGAGTGCGCCGGATCTGCGCGCCAGAAACGCCGTGGGAACCCCGCCAACACCGATTTCGACCGCGAACCCATGCGCCGTCAGAAAGCCCGCAAGAAGTGCCACGCTTTCATATTCCATCCCCGGCAATTCGGGGCAGGCCCATAGATCCCGGAACAGCCCTGCAATGTCCGGTGCGACGCTGGCCCATTGCGATCTGACAAGTTCGACGTCGGCACTGTCCATTCCGGGCTCCTGTATATGCTGTGCCAGATTACCCACCGGGCTCCACCGCGCTCCACAAAGCGGACAGGTCACCCCATGCAGCAGCCCCGCTCATCGCAAATCGCCTATTTTGGTTGCGATATGCTTTAATTTTGAACAAATGATGCGCATATCCCGGTCATTCAGGCTTGCCTGCCCCCCCTTGCATTGCGGCTGCCGCAGCGCCGGGCATCCTGAAACCTGAGTTTGACGGCTAGGGTTCCGGCACGGTTGCGTGCGTCTGGTCCGAGAGCTGTCACCATCGGGAGAGACATCCCCTGTGGCGCACGGCGGGACAAAAACCCGGGAGGCCTCGTCAAGCCAAGGGATTGGCGGCGAAGGGTCGTCCATTTCCCAGTTGAACAGGAAAGGAAGACCCATGATTTCTCGTCGCACACTGCTGTCCGGGGCCACGCTATTCGCCTTTGCCATGGCAGGCCCCGCCACCGCACAGGCCCGCACCGACTTCAAGGTGGCATGGTCAATCTATGTGGGCTGGATGCCCTGGGGCTATGCCGCCGATGCGGGGATCGTCGAAAAGTGGGCCGATAAATACGGCCTGACGATAGAGGTGACGCAGTTCAACGATTACGTTGAATCGATCAACCAGTATACGGCCGGCGCCTATGATGCGGTCACGGTCACCAATATGGACGCGCTGTCGATCCCTGCCGCCGGTGGGGTGGATTCCACCGCGGTCATCGTGGGCGATTTTTCGGCAGGCAATGACGCCGTTTTCCTGAAAGGTGAAGGTGGCTTGGCCGATCTGGCCGGGCGCCGGGTGAACCTCGTGGAGTTTTCGGTGTCCCATTATCTGCTGGCCCGCGCCCTTGATTCCGTCGGATTGTCAGAGGCAGACCTGACAGTCGTGAACACTGCCGACCCGGACATGGTCGGCGCCTTTCAGACCGACGACGTGGCGGCTCTGGTCACATGGAACCCGATGGTGGCCGAAATCAAAGACCTGCCCGATGCGACATTGCTGTTCGATTCCAGCCAGATCCCCGGAGAGATCATCGACCTGATGGTGGCCAACACCGCCGCACTCGACGAAAACCCTGATTTCGGCAAGGCACTGGCGGGCATCTGGTACGAAACCGCAGCCATCATGGTGTCCGACACACCCGAAGGCGCCGCCGCACGCGAAGCGATGGGTGCGGCGTCAGGCACCGATCAGGCCGGGTTCGAGGCGCAGATGGCGGCAACCAAGCTGTTCGACCAAGCGGCCGACGCCGTGGCCTTTACCACCTCGCCCGATCTGTCGGCGACGATGGACCTTGTCCGCGCATTCCTGTTCGACAAGGGACTGCTGGGGGCAGGCGCGCCGTCGGCAGACATCATCGGCATCGCCCTGCCCGACGGGACGGTTCTGGGTGACACGGCGAATGTAAAGCTGCGCTTTACCGCCGAATACATGCAGATGGCCGCGGACGGCGCGCTGTAGGTTTCGCCCCCATGCGTCTGATCAATATCCACCCACAGCGCGCAGGGCGTGTGCTGCTGGCAGCCTTGCCCTTTGTGATCCTTGGCATTGCCTACCTTGTCGGGTCGGCGCTGCGGCTGGCCGACAATCCGGGGGACAAACTGCTGCCCTCTATGGCCGCCATGGGCCGCATGATCGAGGTCATGGCCTTTACCCCGGACAGGCGAACGGGCGATTACCTGTTGTGGACGGACACCGCCGCCAGCCTGTTCCGCCTGTGGTCCGGGCTGGCGATCGCCACCGTCATCGCGCTGGTGCTGGGGCTATTGAACGGGGTGCTGCCCATCGCGCGTGCGATGCTGGGGCCGTTCATCGCGTTCGTGTCGATGGTACCACCGCTCGCGCTGCTTCCGGTGCTGTTTATCATGCTGGGGCTGGGCGAGGTGTCAAAGATCGCACTGATTGTCATCGGCGTGGCCCCGATCCTGACACGTGACCTTGCGCTGACCATTGCCGCCCTGCCGCGCGAACAGATCGTCAAGGCCGAAACCCTGTCGGCCTCCAGCTGGCTGGTCGCATGGCGCGTGGTGCTGCCACAGGTGATGCCGCGCCTGATCGACGCGCTGCGCCTGCAACTGGGTCCGGCCTTTCTGTTCCTGATCGCGGCAGAAGCGATTTCGGCGGAAGGCGGGCTTGGCTATCGCATCTTCCTTGTGCGCCGGTATCTGTCGATGGACATCATCTTTCC
>JBBREW010000360.1:0-3341 GCA_038225335.1 Rhodobacterales bacterium | reverse complement strand
TTCGCCCAGTTGTTCCGGCTCTACTGGCGCGATCCCCGGTTCATGGAACAGATGATGTCGTTCCTGCAACCGATGGTGCGCGGCGTGGCAGAGGAACGGCGCGCGCAGGCCGCCGAAAAACGCGCGGCAGAGGCTTTGCTCGACGGGCAGGACCGCGATTTGCCGGACCGCGCCGAACAGCCAGAGGACGAAATGCTGCTGGATATCGACGCCAGCCGCACGATCAGCACGCAGGAACGCCTGCGCACCCTTGATTTCGAACAGATGAGCCTGTCGGAAATGCAGGCGGCACGACGCATCCTGTCGCAGCTTGCCTTGCCGGTGCGCCCGCTCCTGTCGCGCCGCACGGTGACGCTGCCGGGCCGTATCCCCGATTGGCGCGGCACCATGGCAAAGGCCCTGCGCCGCGGTGGCGAAGTGCAGGCGATGGCGACCAAGCGCCGCCGCCTGCGCTATCCCAACCTTGTGGTCCTGTGCGACATCTCCGGTTCGATGTCGCAATACAGTCGCGCGGTGCTGCATTTTGTCCACGGGGTGGCCAATACCAAAGGGCAGGGATGGGCGCAGGTCCACGCCTTTACCTTTGGCACGCGGTTGACCAATATCACCCGCCATCTGGCGACCCGCGACGTGGATGCGGCCCTTGCCGCCGCCGGGGCAGAGGCGCAGGATTGGGAAGGCGGCACCCGCATCGCGTCCTGTTTGCATGATTTCAACCGGGACTGGTCGCGGCGCGTCATGGGGCAGGGGGCCATCGTTCTGCTGATCACCGATGGTCTGGACCGCGACGTGGGCGATGATCTGGGCCGCGAGATGCAAAGGCTGTCCTTGTCGGCGCGCCAGTTGATCTGGCTGAACCCCTTGTTGCGCTGGGACGGCTTTGCACCCCGCGCCAAGGGGATCGCCGCCATGCTGCCGCATGTGACCAGTTTCCGGGCCGGTCACAACATTGCATCCCTTGCAGGACTTGCGCAGGCCCTGTCACGGCCCGACGACAGTGGTGAAAAGACGCGTCTGCTGGCCGCGATGGCGGGGCCGGATGCTGCGCCCGCCGCCCATCCCTTCGCTTTTACCCGCGCGCCGGATGCGCGATGATGCAACGGCGATAAAAGGAATTCGTCCTCATGAACACGCTGCTGACAATGGCCCGCGACTGGCACCGGGACGGACGACAGGTCGCCGTGGCCACGGTAATCGATACCTGGGGGTCCGCACCGCGCGGTGTCGGCTCGCTGCTGATCATCGACGGCGCGGGCCGCATGGAAGGGTCCGTGTCCGGCGGATGCGTCGAGGGGGCGGTCATCCTGGAGGCGATGGACGCCCTTGCGGACGGATCACCCCGCTTGCTGGATTACGGGGTGTCCGATGACGAAGCCTTTGCCGTGGGGCTGGCCTGCGGCGGGCGCATCCGGGTGCTGGTCGAACCGCTTGGCACGGCGATGCCTGTCGATCTTTTGGACGCCCTTGTCGATGCCATCGCGGCCAAACACCCCGTGGCCTATGTGATCGACCTGTCATCCCCCGCGCGGCGGATCGCCCATCTGCCCGCCTTTGCCGACCGCTTTCGCAGCGACCGGTCCGGGTTGGAAGACGACGGGACCACCTTTGTCGTGGTCCACAATCCGCCCTTGCGAATGATTGTCGTGGGGGCCGTGCATATCGCACAGGCCCTGATGCCGCTGGCGCGGTCCTGTGGTTTCGATCCGGTGCTGATCGATCCGCGCGGTGCCTTTGGCAGCAGCGACCGGTTTCCCGGCGACACCATCATCGACAGCTGGCCCGATGCGGCGATGGCCGATCTGGCGCCCGACAGCCGCACCGCCGTCGTGACACTGACCCATGACCCGAAACTGGATGATCCGGCCCTGATGCAGGCGCTGCGCAGTCCTGCCTTTTACATTGGCAGCCTTGGGTCAACCCGCACCCATGCCAAGCGCGTGGCACGCCTGACAGAGGCCGGGTTCACCGATGCGGACATCGCCCGCATCCACGCGCCCATCGGTCTTGATCTGGGGGGGCGGATGCCCGCCGAAATCGCCGTCAGCATCATGGCCGAGGTCATTGCCACCCTGCGCAGGCGCCCGTGATCTTTGGTCCCAGACCACTGGACCGGGCGCTGGGATGCATTCTGGCGCACCGCGTCGCCGTGGCGGATGGCAGCATCGTGAAAGGCACGGTCCTGACACAGGCCGACATCGCGGCCCTGTCCGCCGTGGGCCATGATCCGGTGACCGTCGCATGGCTGGATGCGGCCGATGTGGGCGAAGACGCAGCCGCCGCAGCCCTCGCCACCGCCCTGGTCGGTGACGCCTTGGGGCTGCGGCTGGGCCGGGCGGCGACCGGTCGCGTCAACGTGATCGCCGACGCACCGGGGCTGGCGCGGCTGAACGTCGCGGCGCTGCACCGGGTCAACCGGATTGATCCCATGATCACCGTGGCCACCGTGCCGGACCTGCACCGCTGCGCGCCCGGCGGGCTGGTGGCCACAGTCAAGATCATCGCCTATGCGGTGCCGCAGGATCATCTGGCGCAGGCCGTGGCCGCGGGGCGCGACAGCATCGGCCTGCACCGGCCCGTCATCGACCGGGTGGCGCTGATCGAAACCCGCGCGGCGCGGGATCTGGGGGACAAGGGGCAGCGGTCGCTGGTCACGCGCCTGCACCGGCTGGGTGTCGGTTTCGCGGGCAGGCAAATGGTGGAACACGACGCGCAAGCCATTGCAGATGCACTTCTTTCCAGCGATGCACCGCTGATCTGCATCCTGACCGGGTCGGCCACTTCGGACATCCACGACACCGCCCCCGCAGGGCTGGTGCGGGCGGGCGGCGTGGTCGATCATTTCGGCATGCCCGTCGATCCGGGCAACCTGTTGTTTGTCGGGGCGCTGGGCCAGCGCCCGGTGATCGGCCTGCCGGGCTGCGCGCGCGCACCTGCCCTGAACGGCGCTGACTGGGTGCTGGAACGGCTGCTGTGCGGCCTGCCCGTGACCCCGGACGATATCGCGGGCATGGGGGTCGGCGGGTTGCTGAAGGAAATTCCGTCGCGCCCGCAGCCCCGCCGCGACAACGATTGACGCAGTGCAGCATCGCCGACCGCGCAGACGCAGCGGAGATCGGTCCTTCCCAGCCTTGGAACCGCATGATTAACTTGGATCAACAACGCCAATACCAAGGGAGAGACATGATGCGTGTGACGATGGTTGTGAACGGGCGAAAGGTTGCGGGAGAGGTCGAAGGCCGCACGTTGCTGGTCGATTATCTGCGCGAAGGCCTGCACCTGACCGGCACCCATGTCGGCTGCGATACATCCCAGTGCGGGGCCTGCGCCGTGCATGTGAACGG
>JBBREW010000359.1:0-3349 GCA_038225335.1 Rhodobacterales bacterium | reverse complement strand
GCTTGCCAGCGCGTTCTTGGACAGCCGTGCGGCGGTGCAGTCAAAGATGCGCGCATGGACCGGGTCGTAGAAATGCTGCGGGCCAAGGATGCTTGCGATGCGGTCAAAGATGTCGTTGTTGGTCAGGATCGCACCCAGCAGCTGCTGTTCAGCCTCGATTGAGTGGGGCATCGTGTCGGCGCTGGCCTCTGCCGTGCCTGTTGCATTGAAAATGCTGATTTCGTTCATGATTTCCCCATTTCCGCACCCTGGCACGCGGCTTTGCCTGCGTTGCGTCGGTCATAGCCCGCGGGGCGCCACCTGCGCAAACTGTATAAGTCTGTGGATCGTTTGCGCCCGGCACCGATAGCACAACAGGGGGCGGAAAACCACCGCCTGTCGCGCGGTTCCAGGGCCTTGTCGTCGGCGGAATCCAGCCTTGTCAGACTAGCGTGCCGGGCGTCCATGCGGTCGGGTTGCGCAGATAGGATTCAACGGTGTCCAGCGTGGCGGTATCGAACGCCTGCCGGTCCCGGGCCACGGACAGCACATCCCACCAGGTGCACAGATGCAGCAGTTTCACGCCGTGATCCGCGAGCGTCTGTTCGACACCCGCGAAGATTCCATAGAAAAAGATGACGGCCGTGGCATCACAGGTGGCCCCGGTGTCGCGGATCGCGTCCACAAAGGACAGTTTCGATCCGCCATCGGTCGTCAGATCCTCGACCAGCAGGACCCGCTGGCCGGGGGTCATCACCCCTTCGATGCGGGCGTTGCGGCCGTATCCCTTGGGTTTCTTGCGCACATAGGTCATCGGCAGTGCCATCCGTTCGGCGACCAATGCTGCAAAGGGTATCCCCGCCGTCTCTCCGCCGGCGATGTTGTCGAAGGCCTCGAAGCCACACTCGCGCATCACGGTGATGGTCAGGAAATCCATCAGGGTGGCCCTGATGCGGGGATATGACACCAGTTTGCGGCAATCGACATAGGTCGGTGCCTGTTTTCCCGACGCATGGGTGAACGGCGTCGTGGTGTTGAAATCAACCGCCCCGATTTCCAGCAACATGCCAGCGGTCAGCCGTGCCATTTCATCCTTTGTGGGAAAGCCTGTCGGGATCATGGAATGCCTTTCTTGCGCAGCGATGGCGGGGGGATGGATGTGGGTGGCCGTTCAGGTGCCGGACGCCGGTGCGCTGTCATCGGTCACGCGCCAATGCAGCGGGAATCCGGGGTCAAAGACCGTCACCGGGCCATCTTCGGTGTCGATATGATCCGGATAATGGACCGGATCTCCCTTGATCAGCCGGATCGTGGCTGCATTGGGGGGCAGTCTGTAAAATGCGGGTCCGTTCAGGGAAACAAAGGCTTCTAGCCGCGGCAGGGCACCGGCAGCGTCAAACACTTCGGCCAGACAGGACATGGTATTGGGCGCGGTAAAGATCCCGGCACAACCGCAGGCCTGCCGTTTCAGCGCGTCGGTATGCGGCGCTGAATCGGTGCCAAGAAAGAACCGTTTGTCGCCCGAAATCGCCGCCTGCACCAATGCGATGCGATGCGCCTCGCGCTTGGCCACGGGCAGGCAATAGTAATCGGGTCTGATCCCGCCTGCCAGAATATGGTTGCGGTTGATGATCATGTGATGGGTCGTCACTGTTGCCGCCAGATTGCGCGGCGCATCGCGCACATAATCAACCGCGTCCTGCGTCGTCACGTGTTCCATGACGATGCGCAGGTCGGGATTTTTCTTGCGCATCGGTTTCAGGATGCGGTCGATAAACGCGGCCTCGCGGTCGAAAATGTCGATGGCCGGATCGGTCACTTCGCCATGCACGCACAAGGGCAGGCCGATCTCTGCCATGCGGTCCAGAACCGGGCGGACCTTTTCGAAATCGCGCACGCCGCTGGCGGAATTGGTGGTGGCGCCGGCGGGATAGAGTTTTACTGCCGTGATCAATCCCGCCGCATGGGCGGCTGCCACATCGTCGGGATCGGTGGTTTCGGTCAGATACAGCGTCATCAGCGGGGTAAAATCCGCATCCGCCGGCAAGGCATCCATGATGCGCCCGCGATAGGCCGCGGCATCGGCCGCCGTGACGACGGGCGGCACCAGATTGGGCATGATGATCGCCCGCCCGAAATGGCGGGAGGTTTCCGGCAGGACAGCCCGCAGCATCGCCCCGTCGCGCAGGTGCAGATGCCAGTCATCGGGCCGGCGCAAGGTCAGTTCTGTGATGTTCGGATCAGCCATGCCCAACCCTTATACAATCGGGCAGCGGCTGACCAGATGCCGCACTAGCCTGTGGCGGTGTCGCGCCCCGTTTGCGACGGCGTGGCCTGCGCTGGCAGCGGATGGCCCATATCCTGAAGCTGCTTGGCGAAATAGGGGTTCGGCCCCTGCGCCAGAACCGTCCGGCAGACCTGTGCTGCAAGGGCGGGATGGCCGCTGTCCTGCGCCCGACGCAGCAGGCCTTTCAGATAGGGGCCGAAATTCTTGCGTGCGCCAAGTGTGCGCATGAACCGGGCGGGGGTCAGGGTCCCGTCCATGGCGGCACGGATGATGTCATCCAGCGCACCAAGGCTGTCAAACATCGCGTCCAGACGCCCGCTCAGGCCGCTGATGCGCAGCATCTGCACGTTGGACCGGGTGAACAGGGCGGCGTGCATCGCATCGAACCGCTGCTGCGGGCTATAGACGATATATCCCTGTCGGGCCGCATCCATCATGTCCGGGGCATAGCCGTAACGATCGGTGAAATTCAGCCGCCGCTGGCCCAGAAAACGGTTGTCCCACAGCGTAACCGCGGGGTCCAGCGTCGCCTGCGGCCGCAATGCCAGCACGCGCGCGCCGGGGGCTGCGACGCTATAGGCACATGCGGCATAACCCCCGGCCTGCGCGCCGAAAAACAGGACATCCTCGAAATCCTCGAAAAACCCGTCGTCGATCAGCCGGTCGATATGACCGTAAACCGCCGGGTCACGAAACCAGCTGTCGGTCTTGGCGATGATCGCCAGATGGGACCAGCCTTCGCGGCGGGCAAAGGCAAACCCCCGCGGCGCCGCGTCCGCCAGCCCCTGCACATCGCTGGCCTGCTCGAATGTGACCAGCAATTTCGGTCCGGCATCAAGGAATGTGGCCAAATGATCCGGACCCAGCGGGGTAAAGGACCCGTATTCCTCGACCAGTTCTTCCAGCGCGGCCTGCCAGTCGGCGGGCTCCAGGCCCTTCAGTTCCGTCTTGAAGTCAAGGGCATGGGACGTCATTGCGGTTCTCCTGTCGGGGCGTGCAGCACGGTAGGCAAGGCGTTCTTGCCCGTTCAATGCGGCAGAAATAGGCACGGGGCGGGTCGCTTTTGCGGTGATCGACCAAGCG
>JBBREW010000358.1:0-3351 GCA_038225335.1 Rhodobacterales bacterium | reverse complement strand
ACCCTTCTGCCCTGGCCAGATCGACCCAGGCTTCGCAGCACCCGCAGGTCGGGCTTTTGGCGACATGCATCGTGCCAAAGGTCTTTGGCGCGTCCGCACGCAGAACGGCAGGCAGCGCCAAGGACGTGAACGTCAAGGCGAGTGCCCCCATTGCCGCACGTCGGTTCAGTAAAAAGTGGGACGTCATGGTGATCCTCATGGCGATGTCGGATGCGGTTTCTAATCGGGTCTTGTGACGGGACTTGCAGGTTTACAGTTTTATCGTCGGTTCTGCCATTTCAAGCCACGCGGGCCAATGTCGCAGTCTTCCGTTGCTTAAGCGTCGTGCGGTGTTGCAGCATGAAGCGCAGCATCTCTCGGGAGGCATCGGGGCCTGCGGGATCGGTGAACCGCCCTGCCGCACTGCCACCCGACCAGGCGTGACCTGCATCCGCAATCGTCCAGAATTCGGTAAAGGATTTGCCTTTTCCCCGGCGAAGGGTCTGCCGCACGAATGTCCGCCCGTCGGCGGCGCGGCCCTTGCGTTCGGTGCTGATCAGGTCCGGATAGGCATCGGCAGCGCGCGCGGCAACATAGCGTCCGTTGCGGACATGCACGACGGTGTCGGCCATACCATGGAAATTGATCGTGGGGATCGCTCCGACAGACCGGATGCCCGGCGCACCGTGCTTCATCGCAAGCATCGCCGTCGACGCGTCGTGGGCTGCCGCCACGGGCAGCCCTGAATGCGCCCCGACAGCTGCAAAGATGTCCGGATACGCCGCCCCGATGACCAGCGCCATGGACGCACCCGCCGACAGACCTGCCACATAGACGCGCGCCGGATCGGCGGGCGTGTCGCGCAGGATTTCCCGGGTCAGGGCGGCCAGCAGGGCGGGTTCGCCAGCCATCCGGCTTTGATCGCCACGGCGATACCAGTTCCAGCAGCGGTTGCGCTGCGCCTGGCGGTTCTGCGCGGGGTAGGCGACGATGATGCCCAATTCTTCGGCCAAGGCGTTCATGCCTGTGCCGGTCGCAAAGTCATCCGGTGTCTGCCCACACCCGTGCAGCATCACAAGAAGCGGCAGGGGGCCCGCGGCAATTTTGGCGCGGGCGGGCAGGTAGAGCTTGTAGTCGAGTCGGCCGAAGGGCCCGTCATGTGTCAGTGTGTTGAAGGTCGCCGCGCGCGGTATCTTCACCCGTGACCGTGCGGTCGCCGTGGCAGGCCGCGTCTTTGTGGCAGGTTTTACCTGCAAATTCGGACCCGCGCCGACCCTGCTCAGCGCCTGACCAGCACCCTGTGTTGCAGGTTTTGGCCGCACCTTTGCTTTCACCGGCTTTGTCTTGACCGGTTTTGGCAACAGCGCACCAGCCATCTGCCCAAAGGCCGTCGCGGTTGCCTTTCGCACCTGCTTGCGGCTGCGGGCCTGCATTTTCTTGAACGGGTTGAACATGCGCATCACCTGATGGGGTCGGACATGGCCGCTGCGGGCCACGCTTGCGATCTGCTTGCGGCATCGCGGATATGTCAGTCTCAAGTCTATACACGATGGGTCCTGTCATAAACCTCCAAACGGGCTGCGCGGTGCAAAGCGGCTATGCGTTGTGGTCGGGGCAAAGCGCCATTTCATCAAAAATGGTATTCAATCTGCACACTGGGCCCATCAGGCAGCCTTCCGACCCCGGATGACCGGGGCCATGGCGGTTGATCTTTTGGCGCGCTTTGGTTTATGGAACAGCCACGCATCAGGACCCGGTGAAAATCCGGGTGGCTCCTTCGGCCGCCGATCCGCCGGATAACCCTTCACACATGCGCACAGGCGCGCGCAGGCCGGCGTTGACCGGGCTGCTGCCAAGGGGTTTTGAATACCATGATTACGCTTTCCGACTATCGCCAACAATGGTTTGGCAACATCCGTGGCGACCTGCTGGCGGGGCTTGTCGTGGCCCTTGCCCTGATCCCAGAGGCAATTGCCTTTTCCATCATCGCGGGTGTCGATCCCAAGATCGGCCTTTATGCGTCGTTTTCGATTGCTGTGCTGATCGCCTTTGTCGGGGGGCGGCCGGGCATGATTTCGGCGGCCACGGCCGCGACTGCGGTGCTGATGGTCACCTTGGTGCGCGATTTCGGGCTGCAATACTTGTTGGCTGCCACGGTGCTGGCCGGGGTGATCCAGATCGGGGCCGGTCTGCTGCGGCTGGGGCGGTTCATGCGCTATGTCTCTAAATCGGTCATGACCGGGTTTCTGAACGCGCTTGCGATCCTGATCTTCATGGCGCAGGTGCCGGAACTGAACCCGGCCAATCCGGGTGTCACGGGGCTGACCTATGCCTTGGTCGGGCTGGGGCTGGCGATCATCTATCTGCTGCCGCGTCTGACGACGGCGGTGCCGTCGCCGCTCGTCTCTATCATCGTTATCACGGCGCTGGTGACGGTCATGGGGTGGGACGGGGTGCGCACGGTGGGCGATATGGGCGCATTGCCCGATACCTTGCCGATCTTTCTGATCCCGCAGATTCCGCTGAACTTTGATACCCTGCTGATCATTCTGCCCTATTCCATCGCCATTGCCATCGTGGGCTTGCTGGAAAGCCTGATGACGCAGAATGTCGTGGATGATCTGACCGACACCCGGTCCAGCCGCGATATGGAATGTATCGGGCAGGGCGTCGCCAATACGGCCACGGGATTCATCGGAGGTATGGCGGGGTGCGCGATGATCGGACAGTCGATCATCAACGTGAAATCCGGCGGCCGCGGGCGGCTGTCATGTTTCACGGCCGGTGTGGTCCTGCTGATCCTTGTCGTGGGACTGGGGGATCTGGTGGGCCGGATTCCGATGCCGGCGCTGGTGTCCATCATGATCATGGTGTCGATCGGCACATTTTCATGGTCGTCGATTGCAGCCCTGCGGGTGCATCCACGGTCCTCCAACGTCGTCATGCTGGCGACGGTGGCCACGGTCGTCTATACCCACAACCTTGCCATCGGGGTGCTGGTGGGTGTGCTGCTGTCGGGGATATTCTTTGCGGCAAAGATCGCGCAGCTGTTCCGCATATCCTCCAGCCTCTCGGACGACGGGCGGACCTGCACCTATGTGATCGAAGGGCAGTTGTTCTATGGCTCGGCAGAGGATTTCACCAACGCCTTTGATTTTCACGCAGCACCGGACCGGGTCGTGATCGACGTCAGCCGCGCACATATCTGGGACATCAGTTCCGTGCAGGCGCTGGACACCGCCATCATGAAGTTCCGCCGCGCGGGCAGCGTCGTTGACGTGATCGGCCTGAATGCCGCGTCGGAAACCATCGTGGACACCCTGACGGTGCGCGACAAACCCGGTGCGGTGGACAAACTGGCGACCCATTAGG
>JBBREW010000357.1:0-3368 GCA_038225335.1 Rhodobacterales bacterium | reverse complement strand
GCCCACCTGAAAGATACCCTGTGCCAGACCCTGACGCGGGCCTGCGGCATAGCGGGCCATGCGCGTCGCCTCTGGGTGAAAGATCGAGGAGCCGATGCCGATCAGCCCGACAGAGGCAAGGATCATCGCATAGCTTTCGCTGAAGCCAAGGCAGACCAGACCCGACAGGGTGAACATCATGCCGACGACCGGTGAGTAGGGGGCGGGATGCTTGTCCGTGACAAAGCCGATCACCGGTTGCAACAACGCACCGGCGATCTGAAAGGTCAGCGTGATCAGGCCGATCTGCACGAAATCAAGGGCGTAGGTTTCCTTGAGGATCGGATAGGCCGCCGGGATCAGGGATTGCATCAGATCGTTCAGCAGGTGGGTCAGACCCAGAACCACCAACACCGAAAGGTGGGTGCCGGTACGCGATGTGGCAATCATGGGGTGGTCCTGAAACGATTACGGCCGTCGCGGCAGTTGCACACAGCGCGGGGGCTATCACAAGGGGGGGAGCGGGTTTTACAGGCGATATGCCCGGTGGAAATGACAGGACCGCGCGCCTATATCAGACAGGCACCCCGAAAAGGAGATTTCCACATGTTCTTCATGTCCCGCGCCAAGTCCGAAATGGTCAGCCCTGCCGATGCCCTGAAAGGCCGCGATCAGGCCATTCCGACGGAAAAGATGCATTTTGTCCTGCAGACCCCGATCCATGATGTGCCCGCCGGTCACGCGGTCGCCGTGTTCGGCATGGGCTGTTTCTGGGGGGTGGAGCGGATGTTCTGGGGGCTGGACGGTGTGCAGACCACCGCCGTCGGCTATACCGGCGGTTACACCCCCAACCCGACCTATGAAGAAGTGTGCAGCGGCAAGACGGGGCACAACGAAGTCGTGCGCGTCGTTTTTGATCCGGCGCGCATAAGCTATGACAGCCTGTTGCAGGTGTTCTGGGAAGGCCACGATCCGACGCAAGGGATGCGGCAGGGCAACGATGCGGGGACGCAGTACCGGTCCGGCATCTATGTGACCGACGCGGACCAGCGCGCAGCGGCAGAAAGCACCCGCGCGGCATTCCAGCCGCGTCTGACGGCGGCCGGATACGGCGCGATCACGTCAGAGATCGTGGACGCCCCGGTGTTCTATTTCGCCGAAGGGTATCACCAGCAGTATCTGGCGAAGAACCCCAACGGCTATTGCGGGATTGGTGGCACCGGTGTGACCTGCCCGATCGGCGTCAGCGCCTGAATCGACGCTTTTATCTGAACCGACACTGGCGATGGACAGGCCCGGATGCGCGCATCCGGGCCTGTGGCGTGTCACGGGTCGGTCCTTTGGCGTTTGACGGCGTGTCCGCATCGGCCTAACTGGCGCAAAAGGGGGCCAGACATGACCACATATACCGCATTGACGACGACACCGGGCCGCAGCATCGCCGAAGGTCTGGCCGCCGCGCTGGAGGCGTTGCAGCCCGAACCCACAGGGATCGGCGTGTTCGAGGTCGAGGACGGGTCCGGGCTGTTCGAGGTGGCCGCCTATTTCACCGATGCACCCGACCGGGCGGGTCTGGCGGTGCTGGCAATGGTGCACGGGGTCAGGGATTTCAACGTGTCCGATGTGCCGGATGAGGATTGGGTCGCCAAGGTGCGCCGCGACCTGCCCCCGGTCGTGGCCGGGCGGTTCTTTGTTCATGGCAGTCACGATGCGGACAAGGTGCCTGCGGACAGCGTGCCCTTGCTGATCGAGGCGGCGATGGCATTCGGCACCGGGCATCATGGCACGACGCTGGGCTGTCTGCTGGCCTTTGACCGGCTGGTGACGGCGGGGGTGGTGCCGCAATCGGTGGTCGATGTGGGCTGCGGGACCGCCGTGCTGGCGATGGCGGCCGCGCATGTCAGCCCGCAGATCGTCCTTGCGTCTGACATCGACCCCACGGCGGTCGAGGTGGCGACGGCGAATGTGGCGGCAAATGGCCTGACCGGGCGGGTGACCTGTCTGATCGCGGCAGGATTCGATGCCCCCGCGCTGGCGCAGGCGGCGCCGTTTGATCTGGTTTTTGCCAATATCCTGAAGGGGCCGCTGATCGCGATTGCAGGCGACATGGGGCAGGCGACGCAACCGGGGGGGCGTGCGATCCTGTCCGGCATCCTGAACGAACAGGCGGATGCGGTGGTGGCGGTTTACGACGGTGCGGGGTTCAGTCTGGAGCAGCGTGACACCATCGGGGACTGGACAACTTTGACCCTGATGCGGCGCGACTGACACGGGATTGCTGCAGTGCTGCCATGCTGCGGCCATAATCGGCGATCATGACCCAAGGCCACGTCATAGTGCCTTGGAGATCAGAACAGATGCGCGTATCGAAGCCTTTCGATCAACGGGTCCGCAAGATCCAGCGTCAGCATCGGGCCTTGTCGCAGGGCTATTCCCTGAAGATCGACCGCAACAACCTGATCGTGCCGCGTCCCCGCTATGCGGTCATACAGTTTCCGTGGAAGGCGATCTGCATCGCCGCGATCATCGGCCTTGGGTTCAAGTCCTATGTCATGACAACCTATTCTGCCGATGCTTATGCGGCAAAGATTGCCCAACTGGCGGCGGGGCCTTTGCTGGAACAGGCGGGGGCCTTTGTCATGCAGCCTGATCCCGTAGCCTCTGCCATTGCCGGGGCCATGCGAGCTGCGTTCAACTGATCCGGGATGGCGCGCTGGCGTCTGCCATGGCCGCGCCCGTGAACCGCACAAACAAAAACGCCGCGCCGGGGTGAACCGGGCGTGGCGTTGCATGTCTTGGGTCGTGGATCTTAGGTCGTGCTGCGTTCAGCGACGCTGGCCGCCTTGGGCGACATGGGAAATATCGCTGTAGCACAGGCCGATATCATCAAGTTCGCGGGCAGAGAGTTGCGACAGGGATTTGCGTGTCACGCGGGCGTCATTCCATGCGGCGATGCGCGAAATGAGTGTCGTGAAAACAGAATGACCCACGCCGCCATTCAAGGCGCGATTCGTGCGGGTTGCAGTAAGCGATGCCATGAAAGTGGCTCCTGGGGGTTTGCCGTATTGCTCGGCGATTTCAGTGATAGTGGGCAGATAAGGGGTGGGCAGCGGTGCCACCACCCCCGACTATTGCATCTCTCCCATGTGTTTTTCGAATGACATGAAAACAGGCATGCTGCCCGTTTTGTGTGCATATGCCCTTTACGGCCAGCACGGCAAGGTTCCGGGCCGGGCCAGCGGGGGGCAGGTCGCGCACAATCCAGCTTGGTTTGTGTTCGCGTTTTGTGCTAATGACCGCATAATAGAAAAAAAGATGCGGGGGCTGATATGCGGGTGCTGGGGATTGATCCGGGGTTGCGGAACATGGGCTGGGGGATTGTCGATGTG
>JBBREW010000356.1:0-3377 GCA_038225335.1 Rhodobacterales bacterium | reverse complement strand
CATGTCCTTTCGCCTGCAACCGACACCGCCCGCGCGTCCCAACCGTTGCCAGTTGTTCGGCCCCGGATCGAACACGAAACTGTTCGCGAAAATGGCAGCCTCCGATGCTGACGTGATCAACCTTGATCTGGAAGACAGCGTCGCCCCCACCGACAAATCCGCCGCCCGTGCCCATGTCATCACGGCGATCAACGACATCGACTGGACCGACAAACACCTCAGCGTGCGCATCAACAGCCTTGATACGCCCTTCTGGTACCGCGACGTGGTCGATCTGCTGGAACAGGCGGGCGACCGTCTGGATCAGATCATGATCCCCAAGGTGGGCTGCGCCGCGGACATCTATGCGGTCGATGCCCTCGTCACCGCGATCGAGGCTGCCAAAGGCCGCGCCCGCCGCATCGGGTTCGAGGTCATCATCGAATCAGCCGCTGGTCTGGTCAATGTGAACGAAATCGCAGCCGCCAGTCCCCGCTTGCAGGCGATGAGCCTTGGTGCCGCTGATTTCGCCGCCTCCATGGGGATGCAGACCACGGGGATCGGCGGGACACAGGATAATTATTACATGCTGCAGGGCGATATGCGCCATTTCAGCGACCCGTGGCATTGGGCGCAGACGGCCATCGTCGCGGCCTGCCGCACAAATGGAATCCTGCCCGTGGACGGGCCTTTCGGCGATTTCTCTGACGACGAAGGATTTCGCGCGCAGGCCCGGCGCAGCGCGACCCTTGGCATGGTCGGAAAATGGGCCATCCACCCGCGCCAGATCGCCTTGGCAAACGAGGTTTTCACCCCCTCCGACGCAGCCGTGGCCGAAGCGCGCGAGATCCTGTCCGCGATGACCGATGCAAAGGCCCGCGGCGCAGGCGCGACGGTCTACAAAGGCCGTCTTGTGGATATCGCCAGTATCAAACAGGCCGAAGTCATCGTGAAACAATCGGACATGATCGCGGGCCGCAAGACCGCCTGACATCCGGGCGGGCCACGCACCCAGCATTGCAATCTGCCGTCTGACGCGCCTATATCATGCCAACCAAGGCAGGCAGTCCCATGACCCAGTATCTCGACTTTGAAAAACCTCTCGCCGAAATCGAAGGCAAGGCCGAAGAACTCCGTGCCATGGCGCGGGAAAACAGCGGCATGGACGTCGAAAAAGAAGCGGCCGCGCTGGATCGCAAAAGCCGCGATCTGCTGAAAACGATCTATGCCAATCTGACGCCCTGGCGCAAATGTCAGGTGGCACGGCACCCTGAACGCCCCCATTGCAAAGATTACATCGCGGCCCTGTTTACCGATTTCACACCCTTGGCCGGGGACCGCAACTTTGCTGACGATCATGCCATCATGGGCGGTCTGGCGCGCCTGAACGGACAGCCCGTCATGGTAATCGGCCACGAAAAAGGCCATGATACGAAATCGCGTATCGCGCATAACTTCGGCATGGCCCGCCCCGAAGGATACCGCAAGGCGATACGCCTGATGGGTCTGGCCGACCGATTTGGCCTGCCGGTCGTGACGCTGGTCGATACGCCCGGCGCCTATCCCGGCAAAGGCGCCGAAGAACGCGGCCAGTCAGAAGCAATCGCCCGCGCGACAGAAGCCTGCCTGCGCCTTGACGTGCCATTGATCAGCGTCGTGATCGGTGAAGGCGGGTCTGGCGGTGCGGTGGCCTTTGCAACCGCCAACCGCGTCGTGATGCTGGAACATTCGGTCTATTCGGTCATCAGCCCCGAAGGCTGCGCCTCGATCCTGTGGAAGGACGCCAGCAAGACCCAAGAGGCCGCAGCGGCCCTGCGCCTGACCGCCCAGAACCTCAAGGAACTGGGCGTCTGCGACCGGATTGTCCCGGAACCGCTGGGCGGGGCGCACCGCGACCCGAAAACCGCCATCGCCGCCGTGGGTGTGGCCCTGACCGACATTCTGGCCGAACTCGACGGCACAGCAACAGACACGATCCGCAAGGATCGTTGGCAGAAATATCTGGCCTTGGGCAACAAGGGCCTTGCTGCCTGACCCCCACCGCTGCCCCGCTTCGCCGCCTCTTCCCCCCTTCTTCTCGTCAAAAATATCCCGGGGGGGGGCGCAGCCGGGGGCAGCGCCCCCTCTTGCGATCCAACATCTCCGACCGTCGGCGTAAATTCTCAAACGTCCCTTGAACCCCGGATCAGACGGGGGGCCCTGCGGATTCAGGCATTTCGGCGGGTCGCGGCGGAATGATCATGCCCGCTTCTCTGGCCAAGGCGTTGGATGCGGATTCGATAGCCGTTTCCAGCTCGGTCAGGAACACCCGCAACGGCTGACCTGCGGGAATGGGGTCCAGAAACGCAAAGACCGCCGTGCCGGGTTTGCGATAAACGCCGCGCTTGGGCCAGAACACACCGACGTTCGTGGCCACCGGCACGACCGGCTGCGCCAGATCGGCGTAAAGGGCCGCCGTGCCTTTCTTATAGGGTGCAACCGTGCCGGGTGCGACGCGGGTGCCTTGGGGATAGATGCACAATTGTCCCGGCGCGGCGTCGCCCGCTTTCACCCGCGCCAGCATGTCCTTGATCGCGCGACCCTTCTTGCCACGCTCGACCGGAATGCACCCGGCGCGATAGGCAAACAGCCCCAGCACCGGTGCCCACAACAGCAGACGCTTCATGATGAACCGGGGGCGCGGCAGCAGTTGATAGATGAACATGACATCCATGAATGACTGATGCTTGGCCGCGATCATGCAGCCCGTCACGGGGGGCGTGCCGCGCACTTCGAACCGCAGACCGATCATCCACCCGGCAAGCCAGATGACCGCGCGGGCATACATCTTGCAGGTATTCATCGCCCCGTCCCGCGTCAGCAGGGCATAAGGCAGGAACACGATCCCCATGACCGCCATCAGCACATAGCTCACAATGGCAAACGCAAGGGACCGCACCCACTGCACGGCATAGGTCATGACAACATCCTGAGGGTCCGCAGCGCCGCAGCGCGGGTTGCAAGAAATCCGACAACGGCCGCCAAAGGGGGCACCAGCAGCGGCAAGAGCCAGCCCGCGCCCTGAAACCCAAGCCCGGTCAGAAAGCCGCCGTCATCGCCGCCACCGGGCAGCACCGCGATCGCGGCCATACCCAGCAGGGTGCCACCGGCAGCACCGGCCGCTGCCCGCAGGGTGAACCGCCGGACAAAGGCACGGGCGATATAGGCATCGCGCGCGCCCACCAGACGCATGACACGGATGACCTGCGCATTGGCCGTCAGGGCCGATTGCGCCGCCAGCGTGATCATCGCCGCCGTGGCCGCAGCAATCAGCGCCAGCGCGATCCATCCCAGGGCCCGCAACCGGTCCGCTGCGGCAATCAGGGGCGCGCGCCAGCGCGTGTGATCATCCAGCACCG
>JBBREW010000355.1:0-3379 GCA_038225335.1 Rhodobacterales bacterium | reverse complement strand
CCCGTTCTTGGCCGCCAGCGGCGGAGAAGACGCAAGGCCCAGCAGCAGGCCGATACCGAACAAGGCAAGGATGCAGCACATCGTCCATTTGTCGATCGTCCGCCACCAGCGCGGCAGGACGGGATCGCCTGTCACGACGCGTGGCGCGCCATACACCATTTCGGTCATTGTTTTACCGCCAAAACTGCCTCTGCGTCCGTGTTCGCCACGGATCTGTCATACGCCACCCTAGCGTGAACGATTCGGGATTTCTACTTCAAATCGCGGGGCGTAAAATGTGGGCTTTCAGCGCGGTCAAATCCTGCGACAATTGGCACAAGGCGGGCTTGCCCCCTTGCAACGGATCACGATCCGCGCCACGTCGCGTGTCATGCAGGTGAATACAGTCATTTTGGGCGCAGGGGCCGCTGGCATGATGGCCGCAGCCCATGCGGGGCCGTCGGTTCTGGTGATTGATCACGCCCGCGCACCGGGTGAGAAAATCCGCATATCGGGCGGTGGCCGGTGCAATTTCACCAATCTGCACACTGCCCCCGATGCCTTTATCAGCGGCAATCCGCATTTTGCCAAATCGGCCCTGTCGCGTTACACCCAATGGGATTTCATCGCCCTTGTGGACCGGCACCGGATCGCTTGGCACGAAAAATCTCTGGGCCAGTTGTTCTGCGACGTCTCTGCCACGCAGATCGTGCAGATGCTGCGCGATGAAATGACCGCCGCCGGGGCCGATCTTTGGGTCCAGACGGTGGTGGATGCGGTCGCCCACGACGGCCACGGTTTCCAGATCAGCCTGACCCGCGACGGGCGGCAGCAGCGGGTCAGTGCGCGCAATCTGGTGCTGGCGACGGGCGGCAAATCCATCCCCGCGATGGGGGCCACCGACCTGTCCTGCCGGATCGCCGCACAATTCGGCCTGGCGCTGTGTCCACAGCGTCCCGGCCTTGTGCCGCTGACCTTTCCGGACGCGCGGTTCGCGGCGCTATCCGGGGTCGCCTTGCCGACCCGCGTGCAGGCCGCCGGTCCAAGTTTTGCAGAGGCGACGTTGTTCACCCACCGCGGCCTGTCGGGCCCGGCGATCCTGCAAGCGTCGTCTTACTGGACCGACGGTGATGCAATCGTCCTGGATCTGTCCCCCGCCGTGCCACTGGCCGACATCCTGCTGACCGCCAAACGGAGCGAAGGGCGCAAGGCCGCCGCCACGATCCTGCAACGCCATTTGCCAGCCCGGCTGGTGGCCGACCTTGGGGCAATGATCCCCGCCGGCCATCTGGCCGATCTGCCCGATGCCAGCCTGCGCGAATTGGCAGATCAATTGCACGCCTGGCACCTGACCCCCGGCGGCACTGAAGGTTACCGCACGGCAGAAGTGATGTTGGGGGGCATTGATACGTCCGCGCTCAACTCTCGTACCATGGCGGCAAAGACGGTGCCGGGCCTTTACGCCATCGGCGAGGCGGTGGATGTCACGGGCTGGCTGGGCGGCTATAATTTCCAATGGGCGTGGTCATCGGGATGGGCTGCGGGCATGGCCATCGCCCAGCAAGGGTGACCGGGTCCCACCTCATCCGGCGACCAATGGCAATGCGCCGGACCTGATCCGGCCCGGCGCAATGCGTCAGTGGGTTTCCAGCATGCCTTTTTCACGGGCAAGATCACGCATCCGCTTTTGCAGTTTTTCGAACGCACGCACCTCGATCTGCCGGATCCGCTCGCGGCTGACGTCATATTGCGACGACAGATCCTCCAGCGTGATCGTCTCGTCCGACAGACGCCGCTGCATCAGGATGTCGCGCTCCCGGTCGTTGAGCACATCCATCGCTTCGGTCAACAGGGCGCGGCGGCTTTCAAGCTCGTCCCGGGCCTCGTAGTCGCCGGCCTGATCGGCATCCTCGTCTTCCAGCCAATCCTGCCACTGCATCGTGCCTTCGCCTTCGGACCCGACCGTGGCATTCAACGACGCATCACCCCCCGACAGGCGACGGTTCATCGACACGACCTCGTCTTCGGTCACGCCCAGATCGGTCGCAATCCGTTGCACGTTTTCGGGTCGCAGATCGCCTTCTTCCAAGGCACCGATGCGGTTCTTGGCCTTGCGCAGGTTGAAAAACAGCTTTTTCTGCGCAGAGGTGGTGCCGAGTTTCACCATCGACCATGACCGCAGCACGTATTCCTGAATGGCGGCCCTGATCCACCACATGGCATAGGTCGCCAGCCGGAAACCCTTCTCCGGATCGAACTTCTTGACCGCCTGCATCAGGCCGACGTTCGCTTCGGAAATCACTTCGGCCTGCGGCAGACCGTAACCGCGATAACCCATGGCGATTTTCGCAGCCAGCCGCAGATGCGACGTCACCAGTTGATGGGCTGCGGCCGTATCCTCGTTTTCAGTCCAGCGTTTTGCCAGCATGTACTCTTCTTCGGGCTCCAACATGGGGAACTTGCGAATTTCCTGCATGTAACGGTTCAACCCCTGTTCGGGGGAAGGTGCCGGAAGATTCTTGTAGTCACTCATGTCAGTGATCCTCTGTCATCGGCGGGGCGCATTAGGACTGTCATCATCCCCGCAACCTTGCCCCACATCATCGTTGCGATAATTGAACAAACTACGAACCGAACCGTTCCGTCGCGCGGTGATAAACTCTGTGCGATTACGCACAAGTGTAGGGATAAATCAGCCCTTTGACCGCAAATCCGTCAATAGCTGTTCCATATCGTCCGGCATCGGGGCCACAAATTCAAGCGCCTCGCCACTGACCGGATGCGTGAACCCCAGCGTCGCCGCGTGCAGCGCCTGCCGATCAAAGCTGCGCGCCGCAGCCACGCCCGCCGCACCCACCGCCTTGACGGCCAAGGTCTGCCGCCCACCATAGACAGGATCACCGATCAGGCCATGCCCGCAATGGGACAAATGCACGCGGATCTGGTGGGTCCGGCCGGTTTCCAGCCAGCATTCGATCAGGGCGGCCACGGCGGGCTGCCCCAAGGGCTCGATGATGCGGGCCCGGGTGATGGCGTGGCGTCCGGTCTGAAACGACACCGCCTGACGCTGCCGGTCGGTCCGGTGACGGCCCAGAAACGTCTGGATTTTCAGGATGTTCCCCACCTCGAAACTGGTGCCTTTCACACCGCGCAACCGCGGATCGTTTGCGTCCGGCACACCGAAACAGACCGCCAGATAACGACGCTGCACCGTATGAGCCGCGAATTGCGCGGCAAGCCCCTGATGGGCCGCGTCGGATTTAGCCACCACCAGCAGACCGGAGGTTTCCTTGTCGATGCGGTGCACGATGCCCGGCCGCTTCATGCCGCCGACCCCCGACAGGGCATCGCCGCAATGGTGGATCAGCGCGTTGACCAGCGTGCCGTCCGGCGTTCCGGG
>JBBREW010000354.1:0-3388 GCA_038225335.1 Rhodobacterales bacterium | reverse complement strand
TGAAGCCGCGCGTTGACGGCACATCCGATCACAGATCGTAGATGTTTTTGAACTTCGCTTCCAGATAGGCCAGCAAGGGTGCTTCGGACGGTGGCGTGCCGCCACAGGCGCGGGTGATGATGTCGCGCGGCTGATAAAGCCCGCCGTGGCGCTGGACGTTTTCGCGCAACCACGCCGTGGCCTGCCCCGTCTGGCCCTGAACCAGATCCTGATCCAGATCCGGCACTGCGGTGCGCAAGGCCTCGTGCAGACATCCCGCATAGACATTGCCCAGCGAATAGGTCGGGAAATAGCCGAATAGACCTTCTGACCAATGCACGTCCTGCAGCACACCCTGCGACGGGCGGTCCACCGCATACCCGAAATCAGCGGCAAAGCGGTCGTTCCACGCGGCTTCCAGATCGCCCACCGCCAGATCGCCCCGCACCAGCGCCTGTTCCAGATCAAACCGCAGCAGGACGTGAAGGTTGTATTGCACCTCGTCCGCTTCGGTGCGGATATGCCCGTCCGCCACGCGGTTCACACAGGCGAAAAACGCCCGCTCCGACGCGATGCCGATGTCACCAAAGGTGTCGCGCATCCGCCCGTACAACCATGCGGTAAAGGCCTCGCTGCGCCCCAGCTGGTTTTCGTAAATCCGGCTCTGGCTTTCATGGACACCCATCGACACGCCGGACCCCAGCGGGGTCAGCAGATAGGCCCGGTCGATGGCCTGTTCGTAACAGGCGTGGCCAACCTCGTGGATGGTGGAATAAAAACAGTTGAACGGATCATCCGCCGCCGTGCGGGTGGTGATCCGCACGTCCAGCCCGGACCCGGACGAAAACGGGTGCACGGCCTTGTCGATCCGGCCAAACTCCAGATCATAGCCAAAGGCCAGCGCCAACTCGCGGGCCAGCGCCATTTGCCCGTCTTCCGGGAAAGTGCCGCGCAGCAGGGGTGCGGGTGCCTGCGCACGCACGGCCCCCCGCAGCGCCACCAGACGGGGCCGCATCGCGCCGAACATCGCGCCCAGTTGCGCCGCGGTGGCACCGGGTTCGTAATCGTCCAGCATCGCGTCATAAGGATCGCCGTCGCCCGCAATCGCCTGCGCTTCCTCTCGTTTCAGGCGCAAGACTTTCTCCAGCGCCGGCAAAAAGGCCGCGACGTCTTCTTGCGCACGGGCCTGCGCCCAGATGCGATGGGCGCGGCTGGTTTCGCGGGCAATGGCGCTGGCCAAAGGTGCGGGCACCTTTGATGCGCGGTCAAAACTGCGATGGATCTGGTGCAGCTGTGCGGCGGCCACGGCGTCATCGGCGACGGCGGCGGACAGCCAACCACCGATGCGCGGATCAATCCTGCGGCTGTGCAGCACGGCGGCCATGGCGCCATGTTCCTCGGCACGCTGTTCGGTGGCCCCGTCGGGCATCATGGTTTCCTGATCCCAGCCCAAACGGCCAGCCACCTGTGCAAGGGCCTGCGTCTCACGCTCGAAATCCAGCAGGTCGTTATAGGCGGTGGTCATGCGCGACCCTCTCTTATGGATTGGGCGCGGGGATAGCGGGTCAGAAATCCGGCCCGCAGCACAAGCACCCACAGCAGCACTGCCCCCGCCTGATGCACGATGGCGATATGCGGCGTGGCCATGGTCATGACGGTCACGATGCCCAGCACCATCTGCACCACCATCATCCCCATCATCAGGGCATAGGCGGTGCGGATACGGTGATTGGCGCTGGCCCGGCTGCGCCACCAGACGAACATGGCAAAGGCAAACAGCACATAGCCGGTCATGCGGTGGATGAACTGCACGGTGCCGTCGTTTTCAAACAGATTGCGCCAGACGGGTGTCAGCTGCCACATGTCGGGGGGCAGAAATCCACCCGCCATCAGCGGCCAGTCAGGATAGGCCCGCCCCGCGTCGATCCCCGCCACCAGCGCGCCCAGCACGATCTGCAAGAACGTGACCCCGACCAGCACGGTCCACAACGATGCCAGTCGCGCGTCCCCGGCCCGCCGGGCTGTCATCAGATCCGCAGGCTTGCGCGCAATCTTCAGGATGAACCACGTGATGAACCCGAAGATCACAAAAGCCAGCCCCAGATGGGTGGCCAGCCGGTAGGATGCGACACTGACCATTTCGCCTTCCAGCCCGCTGGCGACCATCCACCAGCCGATGGCCCCCTGCAATCCGCCCAGGGCCCCGATGAACAGCAACCGCCCGGTCCAGCCCACCGGGATCTTGCGCGCGATCAGGAACCCGGCAAAGCCCACGGCCCAGACCAGCCCGATGACCCGGCCCAGTTGCCGGTGGCCCCATTCCCACCAATAGATCGTCTTGAACTCTGCCAGTGTCATACCTGCGTTTTGCAGCTGGTATTGTGGGATCAGGCGATATTTGTCGAATTCCGACTGCCAGTCCGCGTCGGACAAGGGCGGAATCGCCCCGGTGACGGGGGCCCATTCGGTGATCGACAGGCCCGAATCCGTCAGCCGCGTCAGCCCGCCGACGGCGATCATCACCACCAGCAAGGCAAACAGGACCATCAGCCAGACCCGGATGGCCCGGCGCGCGCCGCCCGGTCTGGCGTCTATGCCACCGGGGGTCGCCACGGCTTTCTGTGTGGTGCCGACATCCTCAAAGATGCTGCGGGGTTTGGTCGCCATCTCGCGCCTCCTGCTGTTGGCGCGCAACCTAAGCCCCGGTGCAGGGGGCCGCAAGCGTCAGGGTGTCACGTCATTTGACGGTCAGCACGGCGCAGGTTGCCAGATGGGAAATTCGCAGGGACGTTGACCCCAACATCATGCTGCCGAATCCACCCAGACCCCGGCGGCCCACCACGATCAGATCCGCGCCCACCTCTGCCGCGACAGCGATCACCAGATCGGCGGCACCGCCCTGTCCGACCCGCTGCGAGGCTGGCATCACGCCTTGTGCCTGCGCTGTGGCTGCGGCCGCCGTCATGACGGCCTGATCTTCGGCGTCATCCACATCTGACGGAAAGGCCACATAGACATCGGCCCCGACGGCCACGGCGTCCTGCGCCGCATGCGCTGCATGCACAAGGTGCAGGGACGCGTCATAGACCCGCGCCAGATTGCAGGCGGCAAGAATGGCGCGTTCCGCGTGATCGGATTGATCCACGGCGACGACGATCTGGGTGAACATGGCTTTGATCCTGTATCAAAAGACGGTGATACCATTGTGCCGTCTTTCGTCCAATCCGCTTTGACGCAGATCAAAAGACTGGGCGGCGAAACGCTATCAGTCCCTGTCGCGCCAGCGGACCATCTGGCGCATCATCCCGTGCAGCATGCGCACGTCGTGGCTGGTCACCGGCATGCGGGACCACAGGTTGCGCAGGTTCTGTTTCATGCTGTCTGCCTTGTGGTCGGGGTAAAAGAAACC
>JBBREW010000353.1:0-3388 GCA_038225335.1 Rhodobacterales bacterium | reverse complement strand
TCTGACCCGTAGGCGTGGATCGGATACATCACCAGCGACGACTGCACCGACATCATCGAGCGGTAACCTGAATCGACGCGCTCTACCTCGCGCGCGATCAGGCCATAGGTGACATAGGACGCGGCAAGGCCGCCGTATTCTTCGGGGATCGTGCAGCCCAGCAGACCCGCCTCGCCCATCAGGGGAAACAAGTCGGGGGATGACGCCTCGTCGCGGTAGGCCTGCGTCACGCGCGGTTGCAGCACCGTCTGCGCGAAATCGCGGGCCGCGTCGCGCAGCATGCGTTCGTCCTGCGTCAACTGGGTTTCCAGCAGCAGCGCATCGGCCCAGTCAAAGGGGCCAAGGTCGGGGCCCATGCCGGTCATGTCTTTTGCCATGTCGTCAGTCCTTTTGGTTCAGCCTGTCCGCAAATGCGTCCAGCAGCTTGTGTTTCAGTATCTTGCCTGTCGGTGCAGCGGGCAGCGCGTCCACCGCGAAAATCCGTGTGGGCCTTTTGTAGCCGCTCAGCCGGGTCGCGGCAAACCGGGCCAGTGCGGCGATGTCGAAGGTGGCCGGGTCGCGGCATTGCACAAAGGCCAGAATATCCTCGTCCCCGACCGCGTTCGTGGCCCCGATCACCGCACATTGGATCACGTCGGCATGGTCGTTCAGGGCGGCCTCGACCTCTGGCGGATAGACGTTGAACCCGCCGCGAATGATCAGTTCCTTGCTGCGCCCGACGATATGCAGGTTGCCCGCCGCATCCAGCCGCCCCAGATCGCCGGTGCGCAGCCAACCGTCCGCATCAATGGTCTGCGCCGTCATGTCGGGCGCGCGGAAGTAGCCTTTCATCACATGCGGGCCACGGGTCAGCACCTCTCCTGCGTCGGCGCCTTCTGCGGCGTCGATGCGGACCGCGATCCCCGGCAAGGGCGGGCCTGCGCTGGTGTCGGGGTCACCGATCCGGTTGCGGGTGCCGCTGACGCCAGCGGTGCTTTCGGTCATGCCATAGCCGTTCTGCAACGGCAGGCCATAGAACGCTTCTGCCTTGGCCTTCCACGCGGGGTCCAGCGGCGCCGCACCCGATGAGACATAGCGCAGATTGCCCCCCGTCAGCCGGGTCAGGCCCTGATCGTGGGCATATTGCATCAAAAGCGCGTGCATCTGCGGCACCGCAGGAAAGACGGTCGCCCCACCGGTCAGCGCCGCGTGCAACCGGGCCGGGCTGAACCGGGTTTCAAGGTACAGCGCGGACCCGCTGATCGCGCAGGCGATCAAGACAGAGGCGAGGCCGAACACATGGGTCAAGGGCAGCACGCCATAGACGCGATCAGCACCGGTCAAGCCGCGCAGTTGCACCGACAGGCTGCCTGCAAAAATCAGGTTGTCATGGGTCAACATGACCCCTTTTGGCGCGCCGGTGGTGCCGGTGGTATAAAGGATCACCGCGACATCTGCGGTGTCCGCCTGTGGCACTGCCGGGTTCAGCCGGGCCATGTGGAACGGACCAAAGCCTGCATCCTGCGGGCTGGCGGCGGTGGCGTGGGCCTGTGCCTCTGGTGAACAGCCAGAGGTATAGATCACCACGCGCGGCAGGGCGTGATCCACGACGCGGGCGATTTCAAGGGCGGTCATCCGGGCGTTGACCGGCACGGCAATCGCACCGGCGCGGTTGGCCGCATAGATGAAGACCGCCGTGGCCAGACAGTTTTCGGCCACGATCAGCACGCGGTCGCCGGGGCTGACCCCGGCCCCGGTCAGCAGATCGGCGGCGGCGGTGATATGGGTGTCAAGCTGGTCAAAGCGGGTGGTGCCATAGGCGTCGATGATCGCACTGGCCTGCGGGCGCGCCGCCGCCTGCCGCGCGATCAATGCGTCGATAGGGATCTTTTCGGGCATAGGATCACCGCCTCCCCGCGGTGGTCTGTCAGGTCAGGCCACCGCAAGGGCCACGAAGCGGTCCATGTGATACAGGGTGTCGCCAAAGCGGTGGTCGGTCATGACCAGACGCTTGGCCAGATGCGCGAGCGCGTATTCCTGCGTCATGCCGATGCCGCCGTGCATCTGGATCGATTCCTCTGCCACCAGACGGGCAACCTGCCCGATCAGGGTCTTGGTCGCCGCAACATGGATGTCACGCGTCCGGGTGTCGGCGTCCAGATGACCGGCGAGGTTGATGACGGCCGACCGGGCCTGCTCGATCTCGATCAGCAGATCGGCCATGCGGTGTTGCAGCGCCTGAAACTTGCCGATCGGCTGGCCGAACTGTTTGCGGGTTTTCAGATAGTCGGTGGTCAGGACGCGGACCGCGTCCATCAGGCCCACCGCCTCTGCGCTGATGGCAAGGGTGGCGCGGGCGTGGACGGTGGCCAGCGCGTCATAGCCCTGCCCGCTGGCCCCCAGCAGCGTGCCGGGTGTCCCGTCCAGCGTGATTTCCGCCGCGTGCCCGCCACCGGTCAGCGGATAGCTGCGCCGGGTCAGGCCGGGGGCGTCTGCGGCGACAAGGAACAGGCTGATGCCATCGGTATCGGCCACATCGCCTGCAGTGCGCGCGCTGACGATCAGCGTATCGGCAACCGCGCCGTTCACCACGACCGCCTTGCGGCCCGTCAGCATCCCGTCGCTGGCGCGGGTGTCCACGCGGGACAGATCATACCGGCTGCCGGGTTCGCCGTGGGCCAGCGCCATCTGGTGCGTGCCCGCGATGATATCGTCCAGCAGGGCGCGCTGGTCCGCATCGCCCAGCAGTGCGACCAGACCGCCACCAAGGATGCCGGTGTCGATCAGCGGATCGGTGGCCCCGACGCGGCCCATTTCCTCGGCCACCAAGGCCAGATCGAAACCCGCGCCGCCAAAGCCGCCCTCGTCTTCGGTAAAGAGCGCGCCGATCACGCCCATCTCTGCCAGTCCTGCCCAGACATCGGCAGAGCTGCCGGTGTCACTGTCGGCAATCTGGGCCAGCAGGTCGGGGGTATAGCGGTCGCGCAGGAAACGGCGCAAACCGTCCTGCAGCATCTGGCGTTCGTCGGTCAGATCAAAATTCACGATACCCTCACAGTTCCAGAATGGCTTTGGCGATGATCGACCGCTGCACCTCGTTCGATCCGCCATAGATCGAAAGTTTGCGGTTGTTCAGATAGTGCCCTGTGGGCGACTGCGCATAGGCGGGTCCGACCGGATCGTTGGCCCCCTCCAGCGCCTCTGACACAAAGGGCATGGCATAGGGGCCGATCGCCTGCATCGTCAGGGCGTTGATTTCCTGCCGGACCTGCGTGCCCTTGACCTTGAGCATCGAGCTTTCGGCGCCGGGGGCCTGCCCCGCTGCGGCCGCACTGATGACGCGCAGGTTGGTCGTGGCCATCGCCATCAGGTCGATCTGCACCTGTGCGATGCGGGCGGCAAAGTGCGG
>JBBREW010000352.1:0-3397 GCA_038225335.1 Rhodobacterales bacterium | reverse complement strand
CTAGAATCGATCCGCCGCAGCCTGAATGTGCTGCTGCTGATTTCTGTCTTTGTCACCTGCTATTTCGCCAAAGACCTTTTGCTTCCGGTCTTGCTGGGCTTTCTGATTGCCCTGACATTGTCGCCGGTGTCCAGAGGCCTGTTCCGCATCGGCATCCCGCACTGGGCGTCCGCCGTTGGCCTGATCAGCCTGACGGCGGTCGGAATCGTTGCCGTTATTTATTTTGCATCGGGTACGGTGGCTGCATGGTTCGATAGCGCCCGCTCAATGGGGAACGAACTGCAGATCCGCTTGTCCGGCATTTTCAGCCAGCTCGAAAACGTGCGGCAGGCGGGGGAGCAGGTGTCAGAGCTGACCGGCAGTGATGGTGCAGTGCAGGAGGTTGTGGTCAAGCAACCCACGTTGATCGATTCCGCCATGAGCGTGGTCAGCAACATCGGTGCGACGCTGGCTGTCGCACTTGTCCTTGCCTCTTTCCTGCTGGCGTCGGGCGATATGTTCTACATCAAGCTGGTGCAGTCATTCCCCACGATGACAGGCAAGAAAAAGGCGCTGACCATCGTTTATGACATCGAACGGCGGGTGTCGCATTACCTGCTGACCATTGCGCTGATCAACGCGGGCCTTGGCCTTGCTGTGGCGGGGGCCATGACGATCGTCGGCATGCCTTATCCTTATATCTGGGGCATTGCGGCATTTCTGCTGAACTTTCTGCCCTATCTGGGTGCCCTGTTTGGTGTGGCATTGGTGGCCGTGATGTCGATCCTGACGTTCGACAGCATCAGTTATGCCATCGTCGCACCGCTCGCCTATGTCACCTTGACCACCATCGAAGGCAACTTTGTCACGCCGACACTGCTGGGGCGGCGGCTGGAACTGAACACGGTGGCTGTGTTTCTGACCGTCGTGTTGTGGGGCTGGTTATGGGGCATTGCGGGCGCATTGGTCGCCGTGCCGTTTCTGGTCGTCTTCAAGGTCGTGGCCGACAACATCGACAGCATGCAGGTCATCGGCAACTTTCTGGGGTCAGCCGATGCCCCCGTCGAAAAGGAAGAGCCCGCACCAGAAGAAGAGACGACCGCGGCCCCGTCTGTGCTGCCCGCCCCGTAACGACTGGCAGGCGTCAAGCAAAAGCCCCCCGCTGCGCTGCAATGGGGGGCTTTTTCATAAGCGCAGTGTGAGGCGGTGTCAGGTGGGGGCGCCGCATTCACCGACAAGCTGCTGATACTGGTTGGTCACCCAGCTGAGCGTGGCTTCGGGGTCGCGTTCCGCGATCCGGCCTGTCAGCTGGCTGAATACGCGGGCGGACCGGCTGTCGTCCACCATGGCGATATCCTGCGATGTCAGCACCGTCTGATAGACGAAAAACGCGACCGCGACCAACAGAACGCCACGGGCAACACCGAACAGGAAACCGATACCCTGATCCAGACCGTTCAGCGCAGACCGCTGGACGACCGACGAAAACAGCGGTGTGAAAATCGACACGACGACCAGCGCCACGGCAAAGACCGCAGCAAAGGCCGCGATGATCGACAGCTCGCAGCTGTCACCGATGAAACTGCCAAGCCCCGGCACCTGACGCACCAGCGGTTCGACCTGATCGGCAAAGATGAAGGCCAGCATCGTGGCCCCGACCCACCCCGCGATGGCCATCGCTTCGCGGACAAGGCCGCGGCTGTAGGCCAGCAGGGCCGATATGACGATGATGGCGGCAACGATACCGTCGATAAGCGTAAAGCCGTCCAATGGTCTTCTCCCCGGGGTCAGCCCTGGCGTGCGCCAAAGACCTGTTCAACGAAACCGGCCAGATCCTGCATTTCGCGCAGGTCCAGACCGGATGCCGCGGTGCCTTTCGGCGCGCGCGGCATGATCGCCGTGGTAAAACCAAGTTTCTGCGCTTCTTTCAATCTGTTTTCCGTCTGGATGACCGGACGCAGCGCACCAGAGAGGCTGATTTCCCCGAAAATCACCGCTTCCTTGGGCAAGGCTGCGTCTTCGCGGGCGCTGACAAGGGCAGCCGCGACCGCCAGATCGGCGGCGGGTTCAGAGATCCGCAACCCGCCCGCGACATTCAGATAGACATCAAGGCCGGTGAACGGCACGCCGCAGCGCGATTCCAGCACCGCCATGATCATCGCCAACCGCCCGCCATCCCACCCGACGACAGACCTGCGCGGCTGGCTGTGGGGGCTGGGGGCGACCAGCGCCTGTATTTCGCACAGCACAGGCCGGGTGCCTTCGATGCCCGCAAAGACGACGGACCCGGCAGCAGGTTCGCCGCGTTCCGACAGAAACAGCGCCGACGGATTGCGCACCTCTGCCAGACCCTTGCCGGTCATTTCGAACACGCCGATTTCGTCGGCGGGGCCAAAGCGGTTCTTGACGCTGCGCAGGATGCGGAACTGATGGCCGCGTTCACCTTCGAAATAAAGCACGGTATCGACCATGTGTTCGACGACCCGAGGGCCTGCGATGGCGCCTTCCTTGGTTACATGGCCGACCATGATGACGCTCATGTCGTGGGTCTTGGCGAAGGTGGTCAATTCGTGGGCACAGGTGCGGACCTGACTGACCGACCCCGGTGCGGAACCCACGTGATCGGCCCACATGGTCTGAATCGAATCGATGATCGTCAGATCGGGTTTTTCTTGTTCCAGCGTCGTCAGGATGTCGCGCAGGTTGGTGTCAGAGGCCAGAAACACCGGGCTTTTGTCCAGCCCCAGACGGCGGGCGCGCATCTGCACCTGAGCATTCGATTCCTCGCCCGAGACATAAATGACCTTCAGCCCGTTGCGGGCGAACCGGGCGGCGGCCTGCAACAGCAGGGTGGATTTGCCGATCCCCGGATCGCCGCCGACCAGCAGGGCCGATGCCTTGACCAGCCCGCCACCCAGCACCCGGTCCAGTTCGTCCACCCCGGCCAGCGTGCGGGGGGGGGCTGCTTCCTGGGTTGCCAAATCGGTCAGGGCAAGTGTCTTGCCCCGCCGTCCGCCGATGGACGTCTTTTTCGGGCCGGACGCCAGACCGGTGTCTTCCTGAATGGTGTTCCATGCGCCGCAGGCGTCGCATTTGCCCGACCATTTGCTGGTCGCGGCACCGCAGGCGGTGCAGGTGAATGTCAGATCCTTGGCCATGTTCACCTTTTGACCCAATCTGCCGGTCACCGCAACCGCGTTCAGACGCGCGATGGTCGGGCTTTGGTCCGGGCCTTTGTCCGGGCCTCTGACGGGAACTTTGTCAGGGCAGAGACGAGGATGGATGCAAGGATGCAGGCGGTGAACAGATAAATCCCCCAGCCGGTTTCCACCCGGCCCACGCCCATGCCCTTGATGACAACGACGTAAAGCGACAGTAGGAACACGTCGGCCATCGCCAGCTTGCCCGCCCATGCCAA
>JBBREW010000351.1:0-3424 GCA_038225335.1 Rhodobacterales bacterium | reverse complement strand
GATGACCTATGCCGATGCCGCCGCCATTCTGGATATTCCCGTGGGCACGGTCATGAGCCGCCTTGCCCGTGCCCGCATCGCCTTGGCGCAGAAACTTGGAATAGAATGAAGTCCCGCGCGTCTTCCTCGTGAAGGACACAGAAAACATGAAACAGAATATGACCACAGACGAAGACATCATGGCCTATGTGGACGGCGAACTGGCCCCGGCCGACCGGCAGCGCGTCGCCGATCTGATAGCCCGTGATCCGGCAATGGCCCGCAAGGCCGCCCTGTTTGCCGGTTCGGCCAAAGCTGTGGCGCAATTGCAGGCCAATGACAGTGCGCCCGCCGATGTGATGGCACGGCTGCGCCGACAGATCGGTGCATCACCCGCACCTGCGGCTGCAACAGTGGTGCCGTTTCCCCGCCCGGCCCGGCGCGCGATGCCGCTGTGGTCCGGTGCTGTGGCGGCCAGTCTGACGCTGGCTGTGGGGTTGGGCGGCGGTCTGGCCCTGAACCGGGGTGCGGCATCCGATGACGCGCTGTTTGCAGCCCTTGATTCCCTGCCGTCGGGACAGGCACTGACCCTTGCCGATGGACGCATCGTGCAGCCGGTTGCAACTTTTCAGACCGGTGACGGGGCGCTGTGCCGCGAATATGAAACGGTCGCACCCGCAGGTCAGGGCCTGGTCACGATTGCCTGCGCCGGTCCGGATGGCTGGGACATGCGCCTGATAATCGCGACCGACACGACAGCAGGCTATGCCCCCGCGTCGGCACCCGATCTGCTGGATGCGTTTTATGCCCAGATCGCAGCGCAGCCCCCGCAGACCCTGCAAGAGGAGGCGGCCTCGCTGGACGCCCGCCGGTCGCGCACCGATTGATTGCGGCACGTGGTGCGGCCCATGAAAAAGCCGACCTTGCGTGATGCAGGCCGGCTTTTTGTCTGTGGGGTCACCGGACCGGCGGGTCTTAACCGATCTTGCCGGTGATATAGCTTTCGGTGCGCGGATCGCGGGGTCTGGAAAAGATCGTCGCCGTGTCGTCGTATTCCACCAGATTGCCCAGATGGAAAAACGCCGTTTTCTGGCTGACGCGCGCGGCTTGCTGCATCGAATGGGTCACGATCACGACGGAATAGTTGGCCCGCAATTCGTCGATCAGGTCTTCGATCTGGGCGGTGGCAATCGGGTCAAGGGCGGAACAGGGTTCATCCATCAGCAACACTTCGGGTTCGGTCGCAATGGCGCGCGCGATGCAAAGCCGCTGTTGCTGCCCGCCGGACAGCCCCGTCCCGGGAGAGGCAAGACGGTCCTTGACCTCGTTCCAGATCGCGGCCCGGCGCAGGGCCTTTTCGACGATCACATCCATATCGGCTTTGTTCCTGGCCAGACCGTGAATCTTGGGCCCGTAAGCCACATTGTCATAGATGGATTTGGGAAAGGGATTGGGTTTCTGGAACACCATGCCGACGTTGGCGCGCAGCTGCACCGGGTCGATATCGGGGCCATAGATGTCTTCGCCGTCCATCAGGATGTCGCCGGTCACGCGGCACACATCAATAGTATCGTTCATCCGGTTCAGACAGCGCAGAAAGGTGGATTTTCCGCAACCCGACGGGCCGATAAAGGCCGTGACGGTCTTGTCGAGGATCTCTACCCCGACGTTCCGGATCGCCTGATTGGTGCCGTAAAAGACATCGACGTTCTGCGCGGAAATCTTCACCTTGTCGGTGTTGACCGTGCGGTGGTTCTGGATGGTGTCATACATGTGGGGCTCCTACCACTTCCGCTCGAACTTGCTGCGGAGGAAAATCGCGATCGCGTTCATCATGATCAAAAAGGTCAACAGCACAAGAATTGCGGCCGACGTCCGGCTGACAAAGCCGCGTTCCGGGCTGTCGGCCCAGATAAAGATCTGTGTGGGCAGCGCGGTCGCACTGTCAAACGGACCCGACGGCGCAGAGGTGATGAAGGCATTCATCCCGATCAGCAGCAAAGGTGCCGTTTCGCCCAGCGCCTGTGCCAGACCAATGATCGTGCCTGTCAGGATGCCCGGCATGGCCAGTGGCACGACATGCTGGAACACGACCTGACTTTTCGATGCGCCGACCCCAAGGGCTGCTTCGCGGATCGACGGCGGAACGGATTTCAACGCGGCCCGGGTCGCGATGATGATCGTGGGCATCGTCATCAATGCCAGCGTCAGACCGCCGACAAAGGGGGCTGATCGCGGCATCCCGAACCATCCGATGAACACTGCCAATGCCAGCAGACCGAACACGATGGACGGCACGGCGGCCAGATTGTTGATGTTCACTTCGATGATGTCGCTGATGCGGTTCTTTGGCGCGAATTCTTCCAGATAGATCGCAGCGCCGATGCCGACCGGGAATGAAATCAGAAAACAGATCAGCAAGGCCCAGAACGACCCGACCAATGCGCCCTTCAGTCCGGCCAGTTCGGGGAACCGGCTGTCGGCATTCGTGATCAGTCCCGTGTTCAGCGGGGCGGAAATCAGGCCCGCCGCATCCAGTGCGTCGAACCACCCGATTTCCTGATCGCTGAGCCTGCGGAATTGCGCGGGGGTGTCGCGGTCGATCAGGTTCTTGTTCAACTGGTCAAAGGTATCGGCGACAGGCACCCGCAGCGTGACGGTCTGCCCGATCAGGTCGGGGTTGGCCACGACCATGTCGCGCAGAGTGAATTGCGCACCGTTCGAAAAGATCCGCAGCAGGGTCCGGCGTTCGGCAGCCGTGTCCACGTCGGGAAAGAACTGGACAAGGCGTTCTTCCAGCAGATCATCGAACCCGCCGCGGGGCAAGCGGTCCACGGGCACCTCTGCCGGATCGATAAAGATATCCATGGTCAGATGGGTCTGGGTGAACGCCTTGTATCCTGTCGTGATCAGCGACGTGAACAACAGCCCCATCACCAGAAAGGCAAAGCTGATGGCAGCGATCCCGCAGCCTTTGAGGATGGTCTGCTTGCGCTTGCGCTTTGCAAGGCCTGCGGCAATCACCCCGGTGTTTGTCTTGCCGGGCGACCCGGCTGTCATATCGGTCATGCCTGATGCCTCAATCGTAGATTTCGCGGTATTTGCGGACGATCCGCAGCGCAAAGATGTTGATGACCAGCGTCACAAGGAACAGCATCATCCCCAGCGCAAAGGCGGCCAGTGTCTTTGGGTTGTCAAAGGACGTGTCACCGATCAGCAGAGTCACGATCTGCACCGTGACGGTGGTCACGCTGTCCAGCGGATTTATTGTCATGTTCGCGATCAGACCCGCCGCCATGACGACGATCATCGTCTCTCCGATGGCGCGGCTGACGGCCAGCAGGATGCCACCGACGATGCCGGGAATGGCGGCCGGAAACAGCACATTCAGCATGGTTTCAGCCCGCGTCGCGCCCAGCGCCAGCGCGCCGTCCCGCAGCGACCG
>JBBREW010000350.1:0-3436 GCA_038225335.1 Rhodobacterales bacterium | reverse complement strand
TCGCGTCGGATCCACCTTGTGGGTCGATTGCCGCAGGATCAACTGACCGGGCAGAACATGGCGGCGCGGCATGACGGCGTCATCAGCGATCCGTTCCATCAGCGTGTCCACGGTGCGCGCCACCATGTCGTCCAGCGGCTGCCGGAAGGTTGTCAGATCATAGGCAGCCCATGCGGCAATCGGCACATCGTCAAAGCCTACGACCGCGACGTCGCCGGGCACGTCCAGACCCAGTTTTCCCCGCAGCACATCCATCACGGCAAAGGCCATGTGATCGTTGCAGACGAAAACCGCATCGGGGCGATCACGACCCGCGAACATCTCCAGCGCTGCCGCACGGGCCTGATCGTGCTGAAAATTGCCGACACCGCGCATATGCAGGGTCGCACCCCTGTCGGACAGGCCCTGCATGAAACCGGCTTCTCTGTCGATCTGGGTGGATGCACCGGCAAAGCCTGCGATATAGCCGATCTTTTGCGCGCCCCCGGCCACAAGGTGATGCGCGATCTGTCGCCCGCCTGCGAAATTGTCCGATGACACGCTGGCCAGCCGCGCGTCGGGTTGCGTGCGGTTGAACAGGACAACGGGAATACCCTGATCGTCGCACCGCGCTGCCAACAGTGACGACATCGACACAGAGGCAAGCACGATCCCGTCAACCTGATAATCCAGAATTTCCTGCATGACGGTTTCCACATCATCCACCGTGTTGGACGCCATGAAGACAAGCACGTGATAGCCTTGTTTTTGCAGCGCAACGGAAAGGCGTTCGACCGCCAGCGGATAGAAATAGTTGTCCAGATAAGCGACGACCAGACCGATGATCCGGCTTTTGCCGGTGATCATGGCGCGGGCAAGGATATTGGGGCGATAGCCCAGCTCTTCTGCCGCCTTGCGGACTTTTTCGACGGTGCGCCGCGACGCGGACCCGCCGGGCGTGAATACCCGGCTGACTGCGGATTGGCTGACCCCCGCCCGGCGCGCCACATCCAGCGATGTGATCCTGTCCACCCGGTCGGCCCCCATCAGTGCGCCGTCCAGCCGCCGTCGATCATCAAGGCGGTGCCCGTCACCAATGCGGCGGCATCGGAGGCAAGAAAGACAACACCCCCCATGATATCCTCCACCTCGCCGACGCGGCCAAGGGTGATCATGCCTTCGATCCACTTGCGGCGGTCGGGGTCCTGCAGCGTCACCTCTGCCAGCGGCGTTCGGATAAAGGTCGGGCACAGGGTGTTGATGCGGATACCGTGCCGGCCCCATTCGATGGCCATCGCCTTGACCATGCCTTCGAGGCCGTGTTTCGACGCACAGTAGACGGCCCGGTCGATGCCGCCCACGTGGCCCATCTGGCTGGAAATGTGGATGATCGAACCGGGGCGGCCTGCGGCGATCATCGCCTCTGCCGTGCGGGCCGACAGGAAATAGGCGGCCTTCAGATTGACGGTCATCACCGCGTCGTAATCGGCGGATGTGGTCGACAGGGCGGGCGTGTGGCGTGCCATACCAGCCGCGTTGACCACGATGTCAAAGGTGCCCTGTTGTGCCAGCGCCGCGGCGGCCGCGTCGATGTCAGTGATGTCCAGTGGCAGCGGTTCCACCGCATAGCCAGCGGCGGTCATGGCATCTGTCGCCTCTGTCAGCCGGTCAAGGCCACGCGCGGCACAGACCACATGTGCGCCCTGTGCCGCCAGTGCGACAGCCGCGCCCAGCCCGATGCCGGACGATGCCCCGGTGACCAGCGCGCGTTTGCCATCCAGCCGGGTTGTCGGCGGTTGTGGAAGTTTCATCTGGCGTCCCCCGCATTCATCTTATGCTTCATAAGGTGCTGCCGTTCCGTAAGCGAGGTTCTTGCCGCCATAGCGGCGCACGCGCACATTGCACTGTTCCGCATGACCCACGAAACCTTCCAGCATGCAAAGCCGCGACCCATAGGCCCCGATCATCGCTGCTGCCTCGTCCGTGACGATGCGCTGATAGCTGTGGGTTTTCAGAAACTTGCCAACCCACAGGCCACCGGTATAACGCCCGGCCTTTTTCGTGGGCAAGGTGTGGTTGGTCCCGATGACCTTGTCGCCGTTGGCCACATTGGTGCGCGGACCAAGGAAAAGCGCGCCATAGCTGTGCATGTTGTCCAGATACCAGTCGTCGCGGTCGGTCATGACCTGCACGTGTTCGGACGCAATGTCATTGGCGGTGGCCAGCATGTCGTCGTGGGTGTCGCACAGGATCACCTCACCATAGTCGCGCCAACTGACGCTGGCGGTGGGCGCGGTGGGCAGGATCTGTAACAGACGGTCGATTTCAACCAATGTCGCTTCTGCCAGCCTGCGCGAGGTGGTCAACAGGACGGCGGGGGAATTATAGCCGTGTTCCGCCTGACCCAGCAGGTCGGTGGCGCAAAGTTCCGCATCCATCGTATCGTCGGCGATGACCATGGTTTCGGTCGGCCCCGCAAACAGATCGATGCCGACACGGCCATAAAGCTGCCGCTTCGCCTCTGCCACATAGGCGTTGCCGGGGCCGACCAGCATATCGACGGCAGCCATCGTTTCCGTGCCGATCGCCATGGCACCCACGGCCTGCATACCGCCCAGCACAAGGATTTCATGAGCGCCGCCCAGATGCATCGCCGCGACAATCGCCGGATGCGGTGCGCCATTCACAGGGGGCGCGCTGGCCACGATCCGGGGCACGCCTGCGACAGCGGCGGTCAGCACCGACATATGGGCAGAGGCGACCATCGGAAATTTGCCCCCCGGCACATAGCAGCCGACAGATTGCACCGGGATCGTGCGGTGACCCAGAATGACGCCGGGCAGGGTTTCCACCTCTATATCCGTGATCGAGGCGCGCTGCGCTTCGGCAAAGCGGCGGATCTGGGTCTGGGCAAAGCGGATATCGTTCATGTCGTTGTCAGATACCCGCGACATGGCGGCCTCTATCTCTGACGGGGTCAGGCGGAACGAAGGCGGCGCATAGCCGTCGAATGTCTGCGACAGATCACGCACGGCCGCATCACCACGGGCGGCAATATCCGCCAGCGTGGTTTCGACCGTGGCCCGGACATCCGCATCGTCAGCTGCGCGTTCCGCGTCGGGTTTGCCGCGTTTGAGGTAGGTGATCGTCATGGTTGGGGTCCTTGCAATCAGGGCGTCGTCACAAGGCTAGGCATCGTTGAATACGTTTGCAAGAATTTTGTGATTGCGTTCGCAAGCGAGCGGCGGAAATGCTGATCTAAGCTTTGAAGAATGTTTTTTAGCTCTGAATATTGACATCGGTCTCCTCCTATGGATTTGCAGTCGTATTCATCCGCACCGGAAAAGCGTCGCTATATTGCCTGCGATGCGCCGGGCCGATGGCATGACGTCACTGGCCATCGCGCACCTGAGCCAGCCACAACCGTTGACCGTCTGCTGCGGACAGCAGGATTGGA
>JBBREW010000349.1:0-3447 GCA_038225335.1 Rhodobacterales bacterium | reverse complement strand
GACCCGCAGGCAAGCCGGGAATGGGCGTGGTTGCCGGATCTTGCGGATGCGGTGGCGGCGCTGATGCGGGCAACATGGCCGCCTTGTGCGGTCCTGCATGCGGGAACGCCGCCCGTCGCGACGCACCTTGACCTTGCGCAGGCTATCGCGGCACGGATGCCGGGGGTGCGGGTTGTCGTGAACAATGCCCCCTGTGATCCGATCCGCCCGCCCATGGCAAGCTGTCATCCCGGCCCGATGTCACAGACGCGGTGGACCCCGCTGGACGCTATTCTGGATGCGTTGATCCGGGACGGGGTGCCCGCATGACGCCGCTGCGGCTGATCGTTGTAGGGCTTGGCGCGCGGGCGCAGACTTGGCTGAGTGTCGCCGCGGCCAATCCCGATGTGCAGATCGTGGCGCTGTGTGATCCCGACGCGGCAGCGCGCGCGCGGGCGGCACAGGTTTTTCCGGGGGTGCTGGTGGCTGCGGGTCTGGCAGATGTGGCCGGCGTGGGTGCCGACGCGGCTGTGCTGTGCACGCCGCCCGCTGGGCGGGACGCACTGATCGCGGCCTGCTGCCACCACGGTCTTGCCATATTGGCGGAAAAGCCACTGGCCGACAGCGTGACCAAAGCCGCCCAGTATGTCGAGATGGCAGAAAGCGCCGGGATTCTGCTGATTGTCGGCCTGAATTTCCGGTATCTGGGGGTGACACAGGCGCTGCGCGCCATCCTTGATGCCGGGACCTTTGGTCGCGCGGAATTCGGGCGGTTCCTGTATGAACGCTGGCGCGACGGGACGCAGCTGCACCTGAACAAGTATCCGCTGCACATGGCCCATCCGATGCTGTGGGAACAGTCGATCCACCACTTTGACCTGATGCGCCACGTCTACCGGGCAGAGCCTGATTTCATACAGGCCCAGACCTTTAATCCGTCGTGGTCGATGTATGACGGTGATGCGAATGTCTCTGCGCTGATCGGCTTTCATGGCGGACTGCGGGTGAATTACCAGGGCACCTGGGCTGCGGGGATCGACCGTCTGGATTTCGACTGGCGGACCGATTGCAGCGACGGGATCGTCGTGCAGCGCGCGATGTTCGGTGATCTGTGGGCAGGTCATCGCCATGATGCCGCCCTGACCCCGGTGCCCCTGCCACCGCATGATCCGTGGATCAGCGATGCGACCGATCTGCTGGCGATGTTCGTCGCGGCCTGTCGCGGTGGTCCGCTGGACTGCACCGGGCGGGACCATCTGCAATCACTTTACATGCTGGAGGCCTGCATCCTTGCCTCTGCCCGGCGGGACACCGTCACAATCGAGGAGGTGCGCGCAGGCGGCCACCCTTCGTTGAAAGGAAACCACCCATGCTGAATGTCGGTATCATCGGGGCCAGTTTTGCCCGCGACGCCTATCTGCCCGCCTTTGCCCATCTGGACGGGGCGCAGGTTGTGGCCCTTGCCTCTGGTCGGCTGGCCAGCGCGCAAAAGGCCGCCGCCCCGCACGGCATCGACGCCGTCTATGACGACTGGCGGGCGATGCTGGCGGCGCATGACCTTGATCTGGTGTGCATCGCCACACCCACCGTCATGCATGCCCCGATGACCCTTGCAGCCTTGGCGCAGGGGGCGGCGGTGCTGTGCGAAAAGCCGACGGCCATGTCCGCCGCAGAGGCGCGCACGATGCTGGATGCCGCCCGCAGCGCCGATGTGCATCACATGATCGACCATGAATTGCGGTTCAACCCGACGCGCGCGCGCATCGCGGACATGATCCACAACGGCGATCTGGGGGACATCCGCCATGTGAATATCGCCAATATCGGCGCATCATGGGCCGATCCCGCCAGTCGGCCAAAGGGGGACTGGTGGTCGGACGCGGCCATGGGCGGCGGCAGGTTGGGGGCCAATGGGTCCCATCAGGTCGACATGCTGCGCTGGTGGCTGGGAGAGCCGGAAGCCGTCATCGGTCAGGCGCTGACCATCATCCCGGACCGCGTGGATGCCACCACAGGCGAAGGCTGGACCGCCACGGCCGACGATCTGTCCCATTTCACGCTGGAAATGGCATCGGGTGCCGTGGCGCAGGTGTTCATGTCCGGTGTCGCCGCGGCCAATTTGGGCAATGTGACGCAGGTTTTCGGCAGCAAGGGCACGATCACCCTGAACAATGCGGATGAAAAGCTGTATTTTGCCAAGGCCGGGCAAGGCTTTGACGAGGTCGCCGTCGATGTGCCCGATGCGCGCCTTGCGGGGCTGAACAAGGGCGTGTGGAATGTGTCCGTGCTGGGGGCCCTGCGCGAATTGACCGACGCCATCACGCAGCAGCGTCCCTTGGCGCAGGGTGCGACCTTTGTGGACGGGTTGCGCAACCAGATGGTGCTGGACGCCATCAAGGCGTCGACGCTCAGCCGCAAATGGGAAAACCTGTCCATGGCGGATGCCTCGTGACGGGCCAACTGACGGGTTCACTGGCGGGCCAGCGGGTGCTGATCACCGGTGCGGGGCAGGGTCTGGGTGCCGCCATCGCGCGGGTCTTTGCCGGGCAGGGTGCAGACCTTGTGCTGATGGATATTGATGCGGCAGGGCTGTCTGCGGTCAATGATGCGGTGGGCGGGCGCGCCCTGTGTCTGACCGTCGATCTGGCGGATGCCACGGCCACGGCGGCGGCGATCGCGGCCTTGCCCGGTCCGGTCGATACCCTGATCCACAACGCGGCGATCCTGCGGCCCGAACCATTTGCCACGGTCAGCCTTGGGACCTTTGCCGCCACGATGAACGTCGGCATTCAGGCGGCATTTCAGCTGACGCAGGCGGTCTGGGCCGGAATGACCGCGTGCGGGGGCGGGGTGCTGATCTTTGTGTCGTCGCAATCGGGGATCAAGGGGTTCGAGGCAGAGACCGCCTATTGCGCCGCCAAACACGCGCTTGAAGGATTTTCGAAATGCCTCGCCCTTGAAGGGGCAGCGCATGGGATCGTGTCCTGCACCATCACCCCCGGTCACGCCATGCAGACCCCGATGTCGGAACGGAACTACCCGCCAGAGCTGAAGGCCACGTGGATCGCGCCGGAACAGCTTGTGCCCGCCTTCATCCATATCGCAACCGCACGCGACGCCGCCCATTCCGGTCAACGCCTGAATGCCTGGGATATGTCGCAACAGATAAAGGCCGCCTGATGACCCATGCCCCCTCTGCCGCGATGCAGGACATTTACGATTGGATCGACGCGCATGCCGATGAATGCGTCACTGATCTGCAGACCTTCGTGCAGCAGCCGTCTGTGTCGGCGCAGGACATCGGGCTGCGCGACTGTGCGATGCTGGTCCGCGACATGATGCACCGCGACGGCTTGCCCGCCGACCTGCACGAACTGGCAGAGGGTCCGCCGGTCGTCTACGGCGAAATCGCGTCGGATTCGGCCAAGACATTGCTGTGCTATTCGCACTATGACGTGCAGCCCCCCG
>JBBREW010000348.1:0-3467 GCA_038225335.1 Rhodobacterales bacterium | reverse complement strand
CTGAAGGCCATCGGCGCACCGATCCCGCAGGTGTCCTTCTGTCCGACGGGCGGCGTCAGCCTGACCAATGCCCCCGCCTATCTGGCGCTGTCCAATACCCTGTGCGTGGGCGGCAGCTGGGTCGCACCCAAGGACATGATGCTGTCCGGCGACTGGGCCGGGATCGAGGCATTGGCCCGCGTGGCCGCAGGTCTGCCCCGTACCCTGCCCGCAGCCCCGACAGCGGCCTGATCCGGCATCATACCCCTGTCAGATCACCCGTCGCTGGCCGGTCACGCCCCAAGCCTGCCCCGGCGCCCGCCCTTGCGCTGTGCAGGCGCGGGCATGTCCAGCCCCGCGCGCAGGGTCTGCATCATCGGATGATCCGCAGGCTGGTCCGCGTGCCGGTCCAGCAGGGCCGCCACGCGGGCCCGCAGGTCGTCGGGGGTTGACCCCTTCAGCGCCCAGTCCAGAAAGATCACGCGGCAATCGGGGGCGGTGATGCCCGCGATCCGAAAGGATTCGCCGATCAGATCAGACGGGTCCAGCGCATCGCCCTTCATCGGGCAGGCCGCAGGCGGGCGGTGATGATCCGGTCGGCAGTCGTGGCGGCATCGGTCATCGCGGTCTCCAGTGCTTCAAATGTCTCGTATCCGGTTTCGCGCAACATGAACCGGCGGCCACCTTCGCCAAGGGCCCCCGGATCCAGTTGCGCCCCCGACAGCAGCCGGGTCGCCGCCTGAAGCCGCCAGAACAAACCGGCAGCGGCGGTCAACGCCGCACCTTCGGTTGCGCTGATCCAACCGGCGGCGACACCCGCCGCAATCTGCCCCGGCACATCGCGCAGTTCCGACCCGCTGACAAGGGCCGCCGTCTGCGCCAGCAGTTCCACATCCATCAGCCGCCCCGGCCCCATCTTTGCATCAAAGGCACCCTGCGCGGGTTTTGCGTCCGCCAGACGGCCGCGCATGTCGGACACATCGCCGGGTACAGCCGGTCCCCGCCCCTTGGTCCGCAACAGCGACCGGCGAAACGCCTCGATCCCCGATGCAAGGACCTTGGCCCCGGCCACCGGCCGTGCGCGGGTCAGTGCAAGATGTTCCCATGTCCAGGCCTCCTCTTGCTGATAGTCGCGAAAGGCAGCCCACGCGGTTGCGACGGGCCCCTGACGGCCCGACGGGCGCAGGCGCATGTCCACTTCATACAGGCGGCCGTCCGCCATGGGGGCCGACAATGCGGTCACTAGCGCCTGCGTCAGGCGGGCATAATAGCTGCGCACCGGCAAGGGGCGCTTGCCCACCGATGATCCATAGGTGTCCGCATCATAGATCACGATCAGATCGACATCGGACAGGGCATTCAGGCGCCCTGCCCCCAGCGACCCCATCCCCAGCACGACAGCCCCCGCCCCCGGCAGCGGCCCGTGACGCCGGGCGAAATCGGCGACCACCACAGGCCAGATGCCTGCGATCACCGCCTCTGCCAGGCCTGCATAATGCGCGCCGCTGACCCCTGCATCCGCCAGACCGCGCAGATGATGGACACCGATCCGGAAATGCCATTCCCGCGCCCAGCGGCGGGCGGCGTTCAGCGCCGTCTCGAAATCCTGGGTATCTGCCATCAGGGCGGTCAGATCCGCCGTCAGCGCGGCGGTGCCCGGCCATGGCGCAAAGAAATCGCCGCCGATCACCGCGTCCAGCACGCCCGCGTTGCGCGACAGATACTGGGCCAGCGCCGGGGCCGTGGCACAGATGTCGACGATCAATTGCGTCAAGGCGGGGTTTGCCTCGAACAACGCGAACAGCTGCACCCCGGCTGGCAAGCCGGCCAGAAAGGCATCAAAATTGATCAGGGCCTCGTCCGGACGCGCCGCCTCTGCCAGCTTTGCCAGAATGCGGGGACGCAGCCTGCCGAAACTGTCCGCTGCCCGCGCCGACCGCAAGGCAGGGTAATCGGGCCAGCGGCTTGTGATATCGCAGCCCCAGTCCGGATCGCCCTGCACCGGCGGGGCGGGATCGGCGGCACCCGGCGCAAAGAACCCTTCGGTCAGGGTATGGACCTGCGACAGCCGGTCGGTCAGATCGGCGCGCAGGGTGGCCGCGTTAGTATCCATGAAGGCCGCAAGGCGGTCGAACCCCGCCGCATCGCCCGGCAGGGCGTGGGTCTGGGCGTCGTTGATCATCTGCAACCGGTGTTCCACGGTCCTGTGCGCCACATAGTGATCGGTCAGCCGGTCGCGCAGGTCGGTGGGGATCCACCCTGACTGGGCCAGCCGGGACAAACCGTCCACCGTGCCGCGCACCCGCAGGCCCGGGTCGCGCCCGCCTGCAATCAACTGGCGGGTCTGGGTAAAGAACTCGATCTCGCGGATGCCGCCGCGACCCAGTTTCATGTTGTGGCCTTCCAGCGTCAGGGCCCCGCCCAGACCTTTGTGGTCGCGGATGCGCAGGCGCATGTCGTGGGCGTCCTGAATGGCGGCGAAATCCAGATGCTTGCGCCAGACAAAGGGGTGCAATGTCTTCAGGAAACGCTGGCCCGCCGCCAGATCGCCCGCGCAGGGGTGCGCCTTGATATAGGCCGCGCGTTCCCATGTGCGCCCGACACTTTCGTAATAGCGTTCCGCCGCAGACATCGACAGGCAGACCGGCATGACCGACGCATCCGGGCGCAGCCGCAGATCGGTGCGGAAGACATAGCCTTCGGCGGTATTGTCCGACAGCAGGGCGCACATCCGCCGGGTGACGCGGACAAAGGCGGCGCGGGCCTCTGCCGTGTCTTCCGGGGCGAAACGGTCGTCGTCGAACAGACAGATCAGGTCGATGTCAGAGGAGTAGTTCAGTTCCCCTGCCCCTTGTTTGCCCATCGCCAACACGACCATCCCGCCCGCCTGTGCGGCATCTTCGGGGATCAGGCCGGGCAATTTGCCACGGGCGATTTCGGCCGCGACCAAAGGCAGGATGCAGGCCTGCACGGCCGCCGCTGCCAGATCGGTCAGGGCCTGCGTCACGGTGGCCAAAGGCCAGACCCCCGCCAGATCGCACAGGGCTGTCACAAGTGCGGTGCGGCGTTTGGCCTGCCGCAACCCGTCCGACAGCCCGGCAAAGGGGATCGCGGGGATCGCTGCCAGCGTCGCGGCCAAGGCCGCCTCTGGATCGTCGGTCGCCTGCTGCAGCCAGTCGGCCTCGCGCCGAATCAGCGTGTCGAGGTAGGGACTGCACCCGGCGGTGCCCGCGATCAGATCGCGCAATGGCCCCGCGGCCCAGGGCACCGATGCCAGCGCATCCTGTCCCCGGCCTGTATCAAAGGCACGCGGATGCCGGGTCATGCGGGCGGCAATGGTCATGGTCTGCCCCTTGTGGCTGGCTGAATGGGCGTCTGGTGTGACACCTTGCGATCGGCAATGTTGCAATGGTGGCAAAAGGATACACGATGAGCAAGAGTTTGAAGCGTGTCGAGGCCGCTTTGCGGGCGGCGGGTCTGGACAGTGT
>JBBREW010000347.1:0-3480 GCA_038225335.1 Rhodobacterales bacterium | reverse complement strand
GTGTCTGACGTGGCGTTGTCATTGCGTGATTGCATGGTGCGGATACCTTGGTCAGGATCGCGCCTGCATACCGCCGCAGCCGTCCCTTGCCAAGCAGACCTCACAGAGGAGCCTTTCCATGCCCTATCGCGCCCCCGTCGCCGATGTCCGTTTTCTGCTGGATCACGTCGCAGGTTATCCCGCCGTTGCGGCGACCGACCGCTTTGCCGAGGCAACGCCCGACATGACCGACGCCATCCTGACAGAGGCGGCCCGCCTGTGCGAAGACGTGCTGGCACCGTTGAACCGGGCGGGCGACACGCACCCGGCCCGGCTGGAAACCGGGGTCGTGCGGACCTCTCCGGGGTTTGCACAAGGCTATGCCGCGATTGCCGACGGCGGCTGGATCGGGATGTCGGCGGACCCTGCGAACGGTGGCATGGGCCTGCCGATGACGCTGACGACGGCGGTCAATGACATGATGTCATCGGCCTGCCTGTCGCTGCAACTGAACCCCCTGATGACCCAAGGCCAGATCGAGGCGCTGGAACATCACGCCAGCCCCGCGCTGCGCGATCTGTATATCCCCAAACTGATTTCCGGCACCTGGTGTGGCACGATGAACCTGACCGAACCGCAGGCAGGATCGGACGTGGGGGCCTTGCGCACAAAGGCCGTGGACAACGGCGACGGCACCTATGCGATCACCGGGCAGAAAATCTACATCTCCTGGGCTGACAACGATTTCACCGACAACGTATGCCATCTGGTGCTGGCCCGCCTGCCCGACAGTGTGCCGGGCACCAAGGGGATCAGCCTGTTTCTGGTGCCAAAACTGATCCCCGATGCGGACGGCAACCCCGGCCGCCAGAACAGCCTGCGGGTCGTCAGTCTGGAACACAAACTCGGCCTCCATGGCAGCCCGACGGCGGTGATGGATTACGATGCGGCGACAGGCTGGATGGTCGGGCCGGAAAACGGCGGCATGGCGGCGATGTTCACGATGATGAACAACGCGCGCCTTGGCGTCGGCGCACAGGGCATCGGCATCGCCGAAGGTGCCTATCAGCACGCGCTGGCCTATGCGCAGGGCCGCAAGCAAGGCAAGGCAGCAGGCACCGGGTCGATCATCGAACACGCCGACGTGCGCCGCATGCTGGCAGAGATGAAGGCCGACACCTTTGCCGCCCGGGCCATCGCCATGATGTGCGCCTGCGCCATCGACATGACAACCGCGACTGGCGACGCCGCCTGGGCCGCCCGCGCGGCGTTTCTGACCCCCATCGCCAAGGCCTTTGGCACCGACACCGGGATCAAGGTGGCGTCGATGGGTGTGCAGGTGCATGGCGGCATGGGCTTTGTCGAGGAAACCGGCGCTGCGCAATTCCTGCGCGACGTGCGCGTGACGGCGATCTATGAAGGCACCAATGGCATTCAGGCGATGGACCTTGTGGCGCGCAAGCTGATGGACGGCGGCGACGCCGCCCGCCTGCTGATCGAGGCGGTGCAGACCGGGGCCGAACAGGCCCGCGCGCGCCACGACGATCTGGCGGAATCCGTCTGGCAGGCGGCAGAGGATCTGCGCGAGACGACAGACTGGCTAGTGGCGCAGGCCGATCTGCAGGACCGCTTTGCCGGGGCGGTGCCCTATCTGGCGGCCTTTGCCCGCGTGTTGGGGGGCCATGCCCATCTGACCGCCGCAATCCACGGTGACGCAGCCCGCGTCCGGCTGGCGACATTCTATATCCGCCGTCTGCTGCCAGAGGTGGCAGGTCTGCTGGCCCATGTGCGCGAAGGGTCCGGCGATCTGCTGGCCATCACCGCCGACGATCTGGCCGCCTGAGGCGGCGGGTGCCGGTCAAGGGGGTTCGGCCTGACGGCCGAATGCCTCCGGCGGGGATATTTGGAACGAGAAGAAAGGCTGGACCCGGTCCCGTGACGCACCGCGGTGCCACCGGGCTGCGGCGGATGCAGGGGTCAGTATCCTGCCTGCGGGGGTTTACCCCATGGCCGCGGTGCGTCAGGTCTGCCGCATGAGCATTGTCACCCCCTTTCCAACCCCCCCCGCCCCAGGAGAAGCCATCACCGTGGCCCCCGGTGTGCTGTGGATGCGCCTGCCCCTGCCGATGGCGCTGGACCATGTGAACGTCTATGCGCTGGACGACGGCGATGGCTGGACCATCATCGACACCGGGTTCGATACCGCCGCCTGTCGCGATATGTGGGAGGATCTGCTGGCGGGGCCCTTGCATGGCAAGCCGGTGACCCGGTTGATCGTCACCCATCACCACCCCGATCATGTGGGACTGGCCGGCTGGTTCGTGGACCGGGGGGCTGCGCTGTGGATGCCGCGCACCGCTTGGCTGATGGCCCGCATGCTGACTCTGGACCGGCAGGACCGGCCAGGTGCCGCGCAGATCACCTTTTGGGAACGGTCGGGGATGGACCCCGCGATCCTGAAAGTGCGGCAGCAAGAGCGGCCTTTCAACTTTGCCGATTGCGTGGCCCCCCTGCCGCCCGGTTTCAACCGCCTGAGGGAGGGCGGCACCATCCGGATGGGCGGCCGGACGTGGGATATCCGCAGAGGCGACGGCCACGCCCCCGACCATGCCACCTTCTGGTCGCGCGACGATGCGCTGGTCATCGGCGGGGATCAGTTGCTGATGGCGATCAGCCCCAATATCGGCGTCTATGCCACCGAACCGGACGCGGACCCGCTGGCGGACTGGATTGCCAGTTGCACGCGGTTCCAAACCTGGGCTGCGCCCGATCAGCTGATCCTAGGCGGGCACAAGCTGCCCTATACCGGCCTGCCGCACCGCCTGACCCAGTTGATCGAGAACCACCATTCCGCACTCACCCGCCTGCTGGACCATATCGCCCGCCCCCGCACTGCGGGCGATTGTTTCGCGCCGCTGTTTCGCCGCAACATCGGCCCTGCGGTCTATGGTCTGGCACTGGCGGAATCGCTGGCCCATCTGAACCATCTGCACCAGACCGGACAGGCCAGCCGCACTCTGGGCCCGGACAATGCGTGGTATTTTCAGGCCGCGCCTCAAGCCCGTGTTAAGGACGGGCCGCCCAAGATGCCGCCATGCTGATGATGCCACCGCCCTTTGCGCCCCCCACCCGCTATGATGGTCTGCGCCGGGGTGACATTCTGGCGCCCATGTCCCACGCCCTTGACCTGACCGAAGGGCAGGCCCCCGGTCATTGCGTGCGCTGCTGCTATATCGGGACCCGCATCGGCGATGCGCTGGGTCTGGCGGATACCGACATGGACGATCTGTTCTATACCCTGTTGCTGAAGGATCTGGGGTGTTCGTCCAACGCCGCACGCATCTGTGCCCTGTATCTGGCGGATGATCTGTCCTTCAAACGCGATTTCAAGACAATTGATGGCAGCCTGTCGCAGGCGCTGCGCTTTGTCTTTGCCAAGACCGGCCTTGAATCCGGTCTGTCCGAACGGATCAGGGCCATCGTGACCATCCTGCAGGACGG
>JBBREW010000346.1:0-3494 GCA_038225335.1 Rhodobacterales bacterium | reverse complement strand
GGCCAATCCCGAAACCGGGGACCGGCGGACCAACGGCAGTTTCGCAAGCCTTGCCGGGCTTGAACAGGCCTGCGACGCGGGTGACGCCCAACAGATTGATCTGGCCATCGCGCGCATCCGGCTGGGTCACAGCCTGATCGCGTCCTATGGCGGAATCCCCTTGATCTACATGGGCGATGAACTGGGGCTGCTGAACGATCACGGTTATCTGTCGGACCCCGCGCAGGCCGATGACGGACGCTGGATGCAGCGTCCCGCGATGGACTGGGATCAGGCGACAGCCCCCGATGGCCCCAGCGCACGCATCCGCAACGATCTGCGCGGGATCATGGCCCTGCGCAAGGCCACGCCACAATTTGCAGGCGATGTGCCGACCCGCGTCATCGCCACGGGCCACCGCGCCCTGTTCGTGTGGCAACGGCTGGGCGACGACCGCACCGTGACCTGTATCGCCAATTTCACCGCCCAGCCCCAGCGCCTGTGGGCCGAGGATGCGGGCCTGTCGGGGATGTCCCTGATCGATATCCTGACCGTCGCCGCCCCGGTGCAGCAACACGGCCAGATCCTGCTGGCCCCCTATCAGGTCATGTGGCTGCGCCCCGCCTGATGCGGCCACAGGGGGCTGCGCTGAATCCATCTTTTCTTTGGGGCCGATCCCCCCTATAGGGACCGCTCACACAGGCCATGCACCCTTGGAGGATGGCCGCAATTTTGGAGATTACCAATGGCTGACAAGATCCCAGATCTGCACGCCGAGGTTCGCGCGGGGACAGGCAAGGGGGCCGCCCGCACAGCTCGTCGCAACGGAATGGTTCCCGGAATCGTCTATGGGGGCGGTGTCGATCCTGTCCCTCTGAACCTTGATTTCAACAAGCTGCTGACGCGTCTGCGCAAAGGCCGTTTCATGTCCACGCTGTTCAACCTCAAGGTTGAAGGCCACGACGATGTGCGCGTCATCTGCCGCGGCGTGCAGCGCCACGTGGTCAAGGATCTGCCGACGCACATCGACCTGATGCGGCTGAAGCGGACAAGCCGCGTCAACATCTTTATCCCTGTCGAATTCATCAACGCCGACGATTGCAAGGCGCTGAAATCCGGCGGCGGCACGTTGACCGTGGTCCGCAACGAAGTCGAACTGAACGTGCTGGCCGGCGATATTCCGGATCACCTGACAGTCGATCTGGCAGGCCGCGCGATGGGTGACACCATTCACATCAGCGACGTGACCATGCCCGAAGGCGCGCAGCCGGTCATCGCTGACCGCGATTTCGTGATCGCCAACATCGCCGCACCCAAGACGCTGACAGCGGACGACGAAGATCCCGTGGTTGAGGCCGACGAAGTGCCGACCACCGACGAAGAACCCGCCGACGCCTGATCGCGCCGCAGGATTGACACGACCGAACGGGGGCCCAGCGGCCCCCGTTTTCTTGTGACGCAGCACCTTGGCCTGCATCGGGAAAAACACGACCGACCGCTTTCCTTGGCCCCGTCCCTGCGATAGCCTTGCCGCCATGAAACTTCTTGTTGGCCTAGGCAATCCCGGCGCGCAATATGCGGGTCACCGTCACAATATCGGCTTTATGGCGCTGGACCGGATCGCGGGCGATCACGGCTTTGGTCCTTGGCGCTCAAAATTTCAGGGCCAACTGACCGAAGGGCAGTGCGGGTCCAGCAAGGTTCTGTTGCTGAAACCCGGCACCTTCATGAACCTGTCGGGACAGGCGGTGCAGGCGGCCTGCGCCTTTCACAAGGTGGACCCCGCCGATGTGATCGTGTTTCACGATGAAATCGACCTTGCCCCCGGCAAGGTGCGGCTGAAAACCGGTGGTGGCCACGCGGGTCACAACGGGTTGCGGTCGATTCACGGTCATCTGGGCCCGGATTACGACCGGGTGCGCCTTGGCGTCGGCCATCCCGGACACAAGGACCGGGTGCCGGGATATGTCCTGCACGATTTCGCCAAGGCCGATCAGGACTGGCTGGATGATGTGCTGCGCGGCATATCGGACGGGATCGGCAGCTTGATCGACGGTCATGGCGATCGGTTTCTAAATGCCATCGCGCTGCGCGTCGCACCGCCGCGATCGTCGACGCAAATGCAGGACCCCCGCCAGAAAACCGTCACCACATTGCCCCCCAAACCGGCAGAGCCCGCCGCCGCAGCACCCAAGGACACGCGCAGCGCCCTTGACCGGTTGCGGGACCGGTTCCGGTGACACCGGGCCGCATCGTCGCGGCCTTTGAGATCCAGTCCGCCTACTGCATCCGTCTTGGGTCGGATTTCACCGGGCGGCTGTGTCGTCTGGCGGCCATGCGGCCTTGGCCAAAGGGTGCCGTGCGGGACCGGATCTTTGACTGGCCCGGCGATCCGTCGAACCGCGCGGACGCGGTGCCGCTGCGATGGGCGGGCGCGCTGCACGCCCTGCGACTGGCCGATCAGGCTGGGTTGGCGCGGGCCTATCCACCGCATGACGTTGGCGATGATGAACTGTGGGACACAGTCGCAGCCGCCATGACGGACCATGCCCCTGCGATCTGTGCCATGCTGGACAGCCCGCCCCAGACCAACGACGTGCGCCGGGCCGCCACGATCATCGCGGCGGCGCATCTGCTGCACGACATCCATCCGCTGCCCTTCCGCATTACGGAACTGGGGGCCAGCGGCGGTCTGAACCTGATGTTCGACCGCTTTGCGCTGGCGCTGCCGGATCGCACCCTTGGGGCAGCGGACCCGGTGCTGACCCTGACGCCGGACTGGACGGGGCCCAGCCCCCCTGCCCGCGCGCCATTGATCCTTGACCGAGCGGGTGTCGACCTGAACCCGCTTGACCCATCGCGGCCCGCCGATGCCCTGCGCCTGCAGGCCTATCTGTGGCCCGATCAACCGCACCGTCTGACCATGACCCGCGCCGCGATGACTGTCGCTGCGGGTCCGGTCACGCGCAGCGATGCCATCGACTGGCTGCCCACGCGGCTGACCCATATCCCCGGTCAGCTGCATCTGATCTATCACAGTGTGGCCTGGCAATATTTCCCGCCCGACGTGCAGGACCGGGGCCGCGCGATGATTGCGGCCCACGGGGCGAATGCCACAGCGGATACGCCGCTTGCGTGGTTTGCGATGGAAGGCGACGCGACGCCGGAACAGGGTGCGGCGCTGACCTTGCGGCTTTGGCCCGGTGACATCACGGTGCCGCTGGGCCGGGCGGACTTTCACGGGCGCTGGGTCAATTGGGCCGGACTGCACTCTGCGGCAGGCTGACCCTTTTCACCGGGCATCACCGGGGTTATGCTGGTCCCATGGAAAAAGACCCCTCTTTCAATGTGCTGGGCAGCAGCCTGCAACCCTGTTCCACCGCCCCCATGACCGGATTTTTCCGCAACGGGGCCTGTGACACCTGTGCCAACGATCAGGGCAGTCATACGGTCTGCGCCGTCATGACGGCCGAATTTCTGGCCTTTTCCGCCTATGTCGGCAACGACCTGTCCAC
>JBBREW010000345.1:0-3507 GCA_038225335.1 Rhodobacterales bacterium | reverse complement strand
TGACGCCGCATAGGCGCCGCGCCCGACCCGGTCGCCGCCCTGATCGCGGCGGTCAAACAGAGACGCATAACCCGCGATCTCTGCGCCTTCGATCACCAAGGCGGTGTCGGGCCTGCAAAACTTGTGTTCCAGTGTCATCCGATGATCCTTTACTGTGTACGCCGCTAGCGGCCGGTCAGGCGGTGCAGGGTGTCCAGCAGCAGCAGCCCCGCCGCACCGCAGGCCACCCCCCAGACCTGCCATTCCAGCCGCCGGATCAGATGTTCGATCCCCGCCAGCCTGCGATTGATCTGGTCGTGCCAACCATCATGCGCAGGTGTCGGCGCTATGCTGCGGGGTCGGGTCGGCAAGGGCACGATCTTGTCGCGCATCATTCGACCTCGCGTACGGGCAGACCCAGCAGATGCCGCTTTTCCGCATCGCTCAGAAACGACGCCTCGCTGACCCTGCGCCACTGACTGTCACGCTCTGCTGATAGTGCTGCAATCTGATCCAGATCGGGCCGGATTTCCAACCGCTCGCCGGTGAAATCCGACAGCCAGTCGGCAATCACGCTGGTCACCCGCGTCGCCAGCGGCAGCACGGTCAGGCGATAGAACGCCCGGTTCGCTTCCTGATAATTGGCATAGGTCGCGTCACCGGGTATCCCCAGCAACATCGGTGGCACCCCAAAGGCGATGGCGATTTCACGCGCCGCCGCTTCCTTGGTCTGTTGGAATTCCATGTCGGACGGCGAGAACCCCATCGGTTTCCAGTCCAGCCCCCCTTCCAGCAGCATCGGGCGTCCCGCGTTCTTGGCGCCTTGGTGCTGGGTTTCCATCTCGTCCACCAGCCGGTTGTACTGATCTTTGCTCAACTGGCTTTGCCCGTCACTGCCCCGATACACGATGGCCCCCGACGGCCGTGCCGCATTGTCCAGCAGCGCCTTGGACCAGGCACTGGCCGCGTTGTGCACGTCGATCGCATTGGCCGCAGGCTGCATCGGGCTGAACCCGTAATGGTCGTCATGCGGATGAAAGCTTTTGATATGGCACACGGGGCTGACACCCTGCACGACGTTGAACCGGTGTTTGGCCCCGCCGACGCTATAATCATAGGCCACGGGCCAGCCATCGCTCCCCGGCACAAGCCGCACCCGGTCCGACCGCAGCACGTGCATCTCTGCCGGCAGACCGCCGTCAGCCACCCCTTCCAGATAGGCATTCCCGCTCAACAGCAGCTGACCGTAAACCGCCTCCAGCAGTTCCGCCTTGCCTTGTGCCGTATTGGGGCGCGCCAGCAGGTCCTGCACCGGATGAATGTCATAGCGTTGCAAACGGTCCTGCACGATCAAGGGCACGGCTGCCGCGGCTTCTGCGATCAGCTTGACCGCGCGAAATCCGATCGGGTTCGACATGAACCCGGACCGCGTCAGCGACGTTGCATCCCGCGCACCCCACGCCGCGCGCCCATGGCTTGCAATGGCGACCAGCGGCCCCGTGGCAGAGGCCTTGCTCTCTGGCACCACCGGCCCGCGCCCGTCACCCTTGCCGAAGAATTGAAACATCGCGTTCTCCCTGGTCCTGCCGCCTGTCGTCCGATGGGTGTGGTGTGACAGGGCAATCTTACCGTTTCCCATCCCCACCGCGCGGTCGGCGGGGACGGGCGCAACGCGCTACAGTCGCCGCATCCGGGGCGCTTGCCAGCTGTGGGCCGGGGCAATCATCAGATCATGCAGCGCCCAGACCAACGCATCGACCCGGTCCGGCGACCCGGTCCCGCTGAATCCGCCGACCGTCATTAGACACATCTGATCCTCCAGCGCGCCCAGACCGCGCAGATGCCTGACCCGGCCTTGTTCATACAGCGCCGCCACCGGTTCGGCGCGTGCGGCCTTGCCTTTGCGCGCATGCACCCCGCGATAGGGGATCAGGGGATCGACCTGCCGCACGATGGCTTCGACCATATCGCCGCCCTGGTTCACCTCTGCCACCAGCCGCTCACCGCCATGCCGCCGCAAGGCGGCCACCGCTGCCCGCGCCCAGTCCAGAGGCGAGGCCGCCTGCACGGTCGCATCCTCCAGCACATAGGCCCGCCACGCCTGCGGCGGTCCCTGCATGGTGACCCCCGCGACAACGATCCCACAGGCATCCGATCCCTTGTGGCCCGTCGTCGGCGGGTCCACCGCCACCACGATCCGGTCCAGACATGGTGCGCAGTCCACCAGCGCCTGCGCCAGACAGGCGTCGGTCCACAACGCCCCCGGCGCATCGGTCAGCAACACTCCATCCAGTTCCTGCCGTCCCTGCCGGGTGCCGCCATAACGGCGCATCACCTCTTGCAGGAATGCCGGGGCCAGATTGGCGGCGTTGGCATGGGTCGGCGCATGGGTCATCACCGTGCTGTCGCGCGCCAGCATATCGCGTAACGCAGGCGCGTTGCGCGGTGTCGTGGTGATGCAGGCCCGCGGGTCCTGCCCCAGCCGCAACCCGAATTCCACCATGTCCCACGTCACCTGCCCGTGCTTCCACTTGGCCAGCTCGTCCGCCCAGACCGCATCGAACTGCGGCCCGCGCAACGCCTCGGGGTCAGAGGCAGAAAAAAGCGACGCCACAGCGCCGTTGGGCCACTGCAACATCTTGCGCCCCGCAATCCAGTGCGGTGCCCGGTCCAGCGGTGCACAGGCCATGATGCCACTGTCGCCAAACACCATCACCTCGCGGGCCTGATCATAGGTTTCGGCGATGATCGCCACCCGCCGCGCCCGGCCCCGGGCGCGGGGCAGCGGCCCTTCAACCATGCTGCGCACCCATTCGGCGCCCGCCCGCGTCTTGCCCGCCCCGCGCCCGCCCAGAATGACCCAGCTGCGCCAGTCACCCGCGGGGGGCAGTTGGTGGGGCATCGCCCAGAACTGGAACAGATGCGGCAGGGTCCGCACCTGCGCCTCCGTCAATTCCGCCAGAAACCGCGCCTGCACCTGCGGTGGCGCGGATGCGATCCAGCGCGCGCCCGATGTCACGGCGCATGGCTTCGTGGTCGATATCGGCGTCATCGGCGCCCTGTCCAAATTTTTCAATGAAGCTGTCCTCGGCTTTCAGAAGATGAACATGGGTCGCCTGCATCTCGACCAGCTTGGCGATCTGCGTTTTGGACGGCGGCACCGCTCCTTCTGCAAGGTGCTGAAGCTGGGTCAGGAATGTTGATCTGAGGGCATCGTAAAACCCGGCCAGCTCGCGCAATCGCGCAAGGGCCACGGCCCGCCCCACGGGTGCGGGGTCATCGGTCTGTGTCATGAAAAATACGCCTGTCCGAACGCTTCCGTGACAGTCAAGAGGGCGGCTGACCTGCATCCCGCATCGGGGGATGAATGCAATGGACAGTCGGCCCTTCCAGCTCGCGTTCACCCTAGACGCGGGTCGGTTAACATTTCAGACCCCGCCCGTCCGGGCAGGGTCCGGTGCCCTTAACGGGGCTTTACTGGCTGTCGGTCGGGGCGTCTGCCGCCTGCTGCGCTTCGATCAACCGCCA
>JBBREW010000344.1:0-3512 GCA_038225335.1 Rhodobacterales bacterium | reverse complement strand
CTGCCCCATTCGCCATAGGGGCCATTCCACATGTGATAGCCCGCCTTGGAGCTGATGATCAGCTCGTCCCGGTAGCCGGCAAAATCCGTGCGCAGGATTTCACCGAATGCTTCTTCGGCGCTGCCGGGGGGCGGGCCATAGTTGTTGGCCAGATCGAAATGCGTGATACCCAGATCAAAGGCCGTGCGGCACATGGCGCGTGTGTTTTCATGGCTGCTGTCGCCGCCAAAGTTGTGCCACAGGCCCAGCGACACGGCGGGCAGTTTCACCCCCGATGCGCCGCAGCGCCGATAGACCATCGTGTCATAGCGGGTGTCGGCGGGAACATAGGTCATGCGTCTTCCTTCAGCAGGGCGCGCGCCGCATCGGGGCCAAGGGCCTCTGGACGGTCGCAGGTCGTTGTCATGTCGATGAATTGTCCGGTTTCGCCCGATTTCAGGATGCTGGTCATGACATCCGTGACGTGCACGGCCAGATCCAGCCCGCAGCGGTGCGGGCGGCCGTCCACGATGGCGGCCGCCATGTCGGCCAGACCGGCGGTGCGATAGTTGGCACGCGGCGTGGCCTTGTCCAGATCCCAGTTCATCTTGCTGAACGGATGATCCCAGACGGGAACCTCTGTGATCGTGCCTGCCGCATCAGCCTGTTCGATCACCCCGCCGAAATGGTTGGGGTCCGGCACAAAAATGCTGCCTTTGGTGCCGTAAAGCTCCATGTTCGCGTGGCGATGCTTTTTCACGTCCCAACTGACGTTCAATGTGATGGTCGCACCGTTTTCAAACGCCAGCAGCGCATGGAATGTGGTCGGCGTGCGGACAGGAATGACCTCTCCGGCGCGGGGCTGGGATGTGATGGTGCGTTCCGTCTGGGCAGACGACGCAATCGCAGCGACCCGTTTGACCGGACCGATCAGCTGCACCAGGTTCGTGATGTAATAGGGCCCCATGTCCAGCACCGGGCCGCCACCGGGGTTGAAGAAGAAATCAGGGTTCGGGTGCCACATTTCCATGCCCGGCCCCATGAAATGCGCGGTGCCGGATGTGACCGTGCCGATCCCGTCCGCATCGATGATGGACCGGGCCTGTTGGTGCGCGCCGCCCAGAAAGGTGTCTGGCGCCGACCCGATCCGCAACCCTTTGGACGCGGCCAGATCAACCAGCGATTTGGCCTGCTTCAGCGTCAGGACCAGCGGCTTTTCGGTATAGGCATGCTTGCCTGCGTCCAGAATACGCTTTGTCACGTCGTAATGGGCATCGGGGATCGTCAGGTTCACGATGATGTCAATGTCATCCGCCGCCAGAAGGTCGCTGACCGTCCGCGCCTTCAGGCCGAATTCCTTGGCCTTGGCCAGTGCCGCATCCTCGTTCATGTCGGCCACCGCGACAAACCGGATGTTCTTGTAATGCGGCGCCAGCGTCAGATAGGCGGTCGAGATATTGCCGCAGCCGATCAGGCCCACGTTCAGAATGGTCATGAGATGTCTCTTTTACAGGGATTGCATTGTCGCGAGGGCGCGTTCGGCAAAGCGTTTGTCGTCACTGGGCTTGTCGTGTTCCATCACGAACAGATCGCATCCCGCAGCCTTCAGCGCCGCGAAATGACCGGACCAGTCCAGCGTGCCATGACCGGCATCGGCCCAGCCATCCTCGTCCGCATTTTCACCCTGTGGTGCGCGGTCCTTGACGTGGGCCGCAATGATGCGGTCGCCGTATCGGGCAATCACATCGGCGGGATCGCGTCCGGCCACCGCGGCCCAGGCCACATCGAATTCAAAACCGACGCTGTCCTGCGCCAGAATGATGTCGATCGGCAATTCGCCCGACGGCAGCGCCACGAATTCAAAATCATGGTTGTGCCAGCCGAACTGCAACCCTGCGTCCTGAAAGGGTTTGCCCGCGGCGGCCAGTTTCTTGGCAAAGGTGGTCCAGCCGTCCGCATCGGTCGGGCGCGCATCGGGCATGATGAAGGGCACGATGACCTTCTGGATGCCCAGCGCCTGCGCAATTTCCAGCACGCGCGATGCGTTGCCAGCGACCAGATCCATGCTGAAATGCCCTGACGGCATCGTCAGCCCGGTTTCGTCCATGGCCGCCTTGGTCGCGTCCAGATCCTCATAGACCGGGCCGTAACCTTCGACGTGGGCATAACCCAGTGCGGCCAACATCCCCAGTGTTTCCGGCAGCGGGCCGAAATTGCGGGAGCTGTAGAGTTGATAGGAAAAATCGGTCATGGCGTATCCTCAGATCGGGTGAGTGGCGCTGTGCAGATCGCGCAGCGTAAAGGTGGGGTTGGCGTCCGCATCCTGCGGTGTGAACCGCAGGGTCGCGGTATGATCCGGCCCCAGATGAATTGCGTTGCGGTCGAAACGACCGGGTGTCGATGCCTCTGCCGTCACATAAAAGGCCATCGCCTGTGCCGTGACCATCAGAATGTAACTGTTGCCATCCCGGCGCGTGTCAACCGTCAGGCGCGGCGGCAGCAGATCATAGGCCTTGTAAGGTTTGGGCGCAAAGACATCGCCGCCTTTCGTGCCATCGCTGGATGTCCAGCCAAAGGACAGCATGTCCTGATCGCCCAGCGCCTGTCGCGGGATACGCAGCAGATCGGCCGCGCTGTCGGTCACCGCAGCACTGCCTTGTGCCAGTTCGCGCGCGGTGCCGTCCATCGCACAGGCATAGGCGGTCACGGTGATATCGACCGCATCGCGGTGGTCGTTCACCGCCCGCAGCACCAGATCGTCGCCATCCGGGATCGCCACAACGGTCACCGGCGCATAGAAATCGCGGCTGAGGTGGTGCAGCACCTTCCACCCGCCGCCGTAATCCAGCGACGCCCAGGAACACACAGGCCAGGTATCGTTCAACTGCCAGATCAGCGTGCCCATGCAATGCGGTTTCAGCCCGCGCCACTGGGTCACGGCGGTCTTGATCGCCAGAGCCTGCTGGACCTGACTGACATAGACAAAGTTTTCGAAATCCACCGGAAAGCGGAAATAGCGGAACATGGTTTCCGCGATGCGGGCGTTGCCGCCGGCGTTCTTTTGATGCGATTCCATCACCGGGGCGGCGATGTTGAAATCGGCGGGGTCCGCGAACTGGCGGATGATGTCCATGGACGGATAGCTTTGGAATCCGAATTCGGAACAAAACCGCGGGGACACGTCGCGATAGTGGTCGAAATCGCGCCCTTCATGCCAGACCGACCAGAAGTGCATGTCGCCGCTGCTGTCGTCATGCCACGCATCGCCGAATGACAGCGGCCCGGTGGACGGGCTGGAGGGCCACCAGTTTGCATGCGGATCGGTCGCGCGCAGGCTGTCCTCGATGCTGCGGTTCAGGCGGTCATAATTCACCAGATAGCGGTCACGGTCCGCCTTGCTGACGTCATACCACGTCAGCGCGCCGACCAGTTCGTTGTCGCCGCACCACAGGGCCAGACAGGCGTGGTGGTGCATCCGGGCGACGTTGTCGCGCACCTCTGCCTGCACCTCTGCCAGATAGGCGGGGTCAGAC
>JBBREW010000343.1:0-3528 GCA_038225335.1 Rhodobacterales bacterium | reverse complement strand
ACTTCCAGCGCGCCCATCATGATCGAATCGAACGTCAGCGGGCTGTTGATATTGATCAGCGAGGTCATGACCGTGTTGTCGCGGACGAAATCGGCACCGAACAGGATCTCGCACATCTCGACGCTGTCGCGGGCGCGGCTGGGTTCGGTCACCGACCCCATGAACGGCTTGTCCGACAGCACCATATGCGCCAGCAGCATATCCAGATGCCGCTTGTTCACGGGAATATCCGTGGGTTCGCAGACGGTGCCGCCCGAATGGTGCAGCCATTTCGACATATACCCCAGTTTCACGAATTTTTCGAAATCCGCCATCGTGGCATAGCGTCTGCCGCCTTCGGCATCGCGCACGAACGGCGGACCATAGACAGGGGCGAGCACAAGGGTATCACCGCCGATCACCACGTTGCGGTCCGGATTGCGGGCATGCTGGGTATAGGTGCGCGGGGCCGTGCTGCACAGCTTGCGGGCCAGACCACGCGGAATGCGCACCCGTTCGCCTTCGACCTCTGCCCCGGCCGCACGCCAGCGGTCAAGTGCTGCAGGGTTGTCGACAAAATTTACGCCAATTTCTGCCAGAACCGTGTCGGCATTACGCTCGATCACTTCCAGTGCGGCCTCGGACAGCACTTCGTAATTGGGAATATTGCGCGTGATATAGGGCGCTGTCTCGACGCTGACGGCGGTCCGTTCAGCGCGCCGTGCGGCCCCGCCGCCACCCCGGGCCCGTCGTGGCTGGGTCAATCCTTCGGTCATCTGCGCACCTTTCCCGCTGATCGTGTCCCCTGATACGCGACACCGGCCGGGGCAAAGGGGCGACAAACGCCATTTGACACGCGAAAGCGACATTGCAGCGATCCGCGTTCCGACTTATTCAGCGGCATGGATATTGTAGACCACGAACGCCTTCTGATCATCGACTTCGGCTCTCAGGTGACGCAACTGATTGCGCGCCGGTTACGGGAACTGAACGTCTATTGTGAAATCCATCCCTATCAGCGGGTGGATGACGCCTTTCTGGACGCCTTTGCGCCAAAGGCCGTCATCCTGTCCGGCGGCCCGGACAGTGTGCCGCGCCCCGGATCGCCCCGCGCGCCGCAGCGGGTGTTTGACATGGGCGTGCCCGTGCTGGGGATCTGCTATGGCCAGCAGACCATGATGCAGCAATTGGGCGGCATGGTCCTGCGGGGTCATGGCACCGCTGAATTCGGACGCGCCTATGTCACCAAAGCAGATCGCGACCTTGATCTGCTGGACGGCTGGTTCCTGACCGACCGCGAACAGGTCTGGATGAGCCATGGGGACCATGTGTCGGCCATCGCACCGGGGTTCGCGGTTTACGGCACATCGCCGAACGCCCCCTTTGCGGTCACCGCCGACGTCGCGCGCCATTTTTACGCCGTGCAGTTCCACCCAGAGGTGCACCACACCCCCAATGGTGCGCGGCTTTATGAAAACTTCATCCGCATCGCGGGTTTCAGTGGCGACTGGACGATGGACGCTTACCGCGATCAGGCGATTGCCGCGATCCGCGATCAGGTCGGCGACAAGAAGGTCATCTGCGCCCTGTCCGGTGGTGTCGACAGTTCCGTCACTGCGATCCTGCTGAACGAGGCGATCGGCGATCAACTGACCTGCGTCTTTGTGGACCATGGCCTGTTGCGGCTGGGCGAAGCGGAACAGGTCGTGAAGATGTTCCGCGACAACTATAACCTGAACCTGATCCACGCCGACGAATCGGACCTGTTTCTGGGCCGTCTGGAAGGGGTCAGCGACCCGGAAACAAAGCGCAAGATCATCGGCGGCCTGTTCATCGACGTCTTTCAGAAATACGCAAACGATATCGAAGGTGCCGAATTTCTGGCCCAGGGCACCCTCTATCCTGACGTGATCGAATCGGTCAGCTTTTCGGGTGGTCCTTCGGTCACGATCAAAAGCCATCACAACGTGGGCGGCCTGCCGGAAAAGATGGGGTTGAAACTGGTCGAACCGCTGCGAGAGCTGTTCAAGGACGAGGTGCGTGCCCTGGGCGTTGAACTGGGCCTGCCGCCGTCATTCATCGGCCGTCACCCCTTTCCCGGCCCCGGCCTTGCGATCCGCTGCCCCGGAGAGATTACCCGCGAAAAGCTGGAAATTCTGCGCAAGGCGGATGCGGTCTTTATCGACCAGATTCGCCGACACAACCTGTATGACGATATCTGGCAGGCCTTTGTGGCCATCCTGCCCGTGCGCACGGTGGGCGTGATGGGCGATGGGCGGACCTATGATTTTGCCTGCGCGCTGCGGGCGGTCACATCCGTGGACGGCATGACGGCGGATTATTACCCCTTTACCCACGAATTTCTGGGCGAAACCGCGACCCGCATCATCAACGAGGTGCAGGGAATCAACCGCGTCACCTATGACATCACAAGCAAGCCGCCCGGCACGATCGAGTGGGAGTGACACCCCGCATCAGGACGTTGCATGGGTAAGACCCTGCAAGCCTGCCTGTGGATGATCGGCGCAATCGTGTCATTCACCGCCATGGCGATTGCCGGGCGCCAGATCGGCGCGGTCCACGACACCTTTGAAATCATGACCTACCGCAGCCTTCTGGGGATCATCATCGTCTGCGCGGTGGCGGGGTTTTCGGGCAGCTGGCGGCAGATCAACATGCAGCAACCGGGGCTCCATGCGGTGCGCAATCTGGCGCATTTCACCGGGCAGAACCTGTGGTTCTTTGCCATCACCGTCATCCCGCTGGCGCAGGTCTTTGCGCTGGAATTCACCACGCCGATCTGGGTGTTGCTGCTGTCACCGCTGTTGCTGGGTGAACGTCTGACACGGACCGGCATGATCGCCGCCCTCATCGGTTTTCTAGGTGTCCTGATCGTCACCCGTCCCGGCAGCGCACCGCTGTCGCCCGGTCTGTTCGCAGCGGCCCTCTGCGGTCTTTGTTTTGCGTTTTCGGCCATTTACACGCGAAAGCTGACGCGGACGCAGACGATCACCTGCATCCTGTTCTACCTTTGCGCGATGCAGACGGTTCTGGGTCTGGTCTGCGGCCTGTGGGACGGCGACATGGCCTTGCCAACAGCTGTGACCTGGCCATGGCTGGTGGTCATCGGTTGTGCGGGCCTGTTCGCGCATTTCTGCCTGACCACCGCGCTGGCGCTCGCACCCGCCAGCACCGTCATGCCCGTCGATTTCGCGCGCCTGCCCGCCATCGCCATCGTCGGCGCGCTGTTCTACGGAGAGGTGATCGATCCCTACATCATGCTGGGCGCCGTGTTGATTTTCGCTGGCAACTACCTGAACATCAACCGCGGCCAAACCGCCCGGATCTGACGACAGGGCAAAGCAGCCACACGTTCCATCCTTATACCCCGTGACGCCGCGTCATTAATTGACCGTTCATCACCACCCGCCCAACGATGGTATCAGATGATCACTTTCATGACGGGGATGGAGACATGAAAACCAAACTGACGCTGGCCGCTGGCCTGATGTTGACGACAACGGCTGCAACCGCAGGCGGTATCGACCG
>JBBREW010000342.1:0-3532 GCA_038225335.1 Rhodobacterales bacterium | reverse complement strand
GGACAGTTCCACATCGGGAAATTCGGCCTGAAACTGGTTCAGCGCGGGAATCAGAACGGACCGGGTCAAGGATGGGATCATGCCGAACCGCACCAATCCCGCCACGGCGCCGTGCATGTCCTGCACGGCTTTTTCCGTGGCCATCAGCGCCTTGAGGATGGCCTGTCCTTCGCGGTAGATGATTTCGCCCGCAGGGGTCAGGGCGAAATTCTTGCGTTCCCGGATCAAAAGCTGGGTGCCAAGGATCAGTTCCAGCCCTTTGACCTGCGTCGACATGCCGGACTGGGTCGTGTTTTCCCGGTCGGCGGCCCGACTGAAGGATTGTTCCTCGTAGACCGCGATAAAGGCCTGCAAGGCGCGAATCTTGATGCTGGGATAGGCCACGGTCTGCCTTCTTTTGAAATTGTGATAATGATGGCATTGAAACATCACAAAAGCAGATGTGTCGAGTCTGCGGGTGCGACCTGTCCAAAGGTGCAGGGTGGACCGGCAATTAATTTCTGCTTGCGGTGGTGGCGGACCCGCAGATATCAGGCGTTATGATATAACATAACTTAAAGCTGTGATGATGCGGAATTTCGTGACCCTGCGCAGAACCCCCACGGGGTCCCACCCATGACCGGGCGCAATTGCAAGACAACCCTGCGGCGGCGGAGTGATCCACCCATGCAGCGTTTCGACGCCCTGCCCGCCGATCTGCGCCTTTGGATGGCACAGGCGGCCCTGCCATGGAGCGTGCATTCGGTAATGAAACTGTGGGTCAAGGTGCTGCGCCGCGCGCGGGGGGACCGGGCTGCGGCGTTGAAGGCCCTGTCGGTTATCGAACGCCGTGCGTTGGAACGCGATGTGGCCCGAATCTGGGGGCAGGGGCATCCGTTTCTGACCGGACACGCGTGCCCCCATCCGTCTGGCGTGGCAGGCCAGACACCTTTTCCCGCTCATCACAGCTTCGCCAATTCGGCAACTTGGGATTGAGGCTGGTCGCCCGAGGCATTACACGCTCCCACAAAAGCGCGGGCGGCAAGACCATGATGAGGTTGCGAGACTGGACGATCCTGATGGCCGTAGGGGGTCTTGCGCTTGCCCTGTCGACCTTGTGGGACGGGCCTGAGACAGACCGACGGGCCGCGCGTGATCCCGCCGGACCCCCGATGCCTGCGGCAAATGCGGCGTCGGATGACCAGATGGCAACCTTTGGGCCGGCCTTCGTCGAACCTGCCGACGCGATGCGGGTCACATGGGAAAAAACGGTAGGCGAAGGCGACAGCCTGTCCGGTCTGCTGACAGAGGCAGGTCTGGACACCGACGCCCGCACCGCGGTGATCGCGGCCCTTGGGTCGGAATTCAATCTGCAACAGCTGAAGCCGGGGCACAGCATTGCGCTGCAACTGGCCGATGACGGATCGCCGCAGGCGGCCGCGCTGGAAATCGAAACCGGCCTGCGCATCTGGGCGACCTTCGGTGCCGATCCCGTGGTGCGGCAGGTCGCACCACAATTGAAAACCGTGCGCCGGGCGGGCAAGGCCACCATCGGCAGTTCGATCTATGCCGCGCTGGATGCGGCGGATATCCCGACGCGGTTTGCCACGGATCTTGAACTGGTCTTTGCGGATACCCTTGATCTGCGGGCGGTGATGGGCGGCAACGAACGTTTAAGCCTGATCTGGCGCGAATATCGCGCCGGTGACCGGGTGGTCGGTGAACCGACGATTGATTACGCGCAACTGGACCTGAACGATGCGCGCTATGAAATCCTGTGGCCTGATGACACGTCGTTGCAGACCAGAATTTTCAAGGATGGTGATCTGATGCAGACGCTGGTCCAGCCGATCCGTGGCGCGCGGCTCAGTTCCGCGTTCGGACCGCGCATGCACCCGGTTCACGGCACGATGCGGATGCACAGCGGCGTTGATTTCGCGGCAGCACAGGGGGAGGTCGTGGCCGCGACTCAGGATGGCAAGATCGCCTTCATGGGCAACAAGGGCGGCTATGGCCTGCTGGTCGAGGTGGCACATGCGGGCGGGATCAAGACGCTGTATGCACACCTGAGCGCGGTGAACGACGCGCTGAAGGTCGGGCAGCGCATCCCCGCCGGGCAAGAGATTGGCCGCGTCGGGTCTACCGGCACATCGACCGCGCCACATCTGCACTACGAGGTTCACGTGAATGGCCGTCCCGTGTCGCCCTTGACCGACAGGCGTCTGTTCAGCCCGACCCCTGTGGCGGATGCAACGCCTGCGCCCGACGACGCCGTGATGGTCGAGGATCTTCAGATTGAGCTGCAACGGCTGTTGCTGCAAAACGGATAGCGGCGCCGCGGTTCGATTTTCCGGGTCGCCAGTGCCGCGGGGCTGTGGTTTTGATCTGTGGTGCGCACTAAGGTTACGTGCCGACACCGCGCGCGCCGCCACAACAAAGGCCCGAACATGCAAAACCGCCCCTATCCGACCCTGGCCGACGCGACCCGCATCTGGGCCCGGATCGGCCTTCTCAGCTTTGGCGGTCCCGCAGGGCAGATCGCGCTGATGCACCGCATTCTGGTCGAAGAACAGCGTTGGCTGGGTGAAAAGCGGTTTTTGCACGCACTGAACTATTGCATGTTGCTGCCCGGACCAGAGGCGATGCAGCTGGCCGTCTATATCGGGTGGCTGATGCACCGCACGGTCGGCGGCATCATCGCGGGGTTGCTGTTCGTGTTGCCGGGTCTTGTCGCGATCATGGCGCTGAGCTGGGTCTATGCGCTTTACGGCAATGTCGGCATGGTCGAGGCCCTGTTTTTCGGGTTGAAAGCGGCCGTGCTGGCCATCGTCGTGCAGGCCGTGCTGCGCATCGGGTCGCGGGCGTTGAAAAACCGGACGATGATTGCGATCGCCGCCGCGTCCTTTGTCGCGATCTTTGGCTTTGCAGTGCCGTTTCCGGTCATCATCCTGATTGCGGGATTGATCGGGTATGTCGGCGCGCGCCGGGGTCTTGTGGCCTTTCAGGGCGGTGGCGGGCACGGCAAGGTCGGCACCCTTCAGGTCGATGACGCCGATACGCTGCTGGGGACACAATCGCCTGCCCATACGCAGGTCAATGGCGCATGGGCGTTGCGGGTATCGGTGGTCTGTCTGGGGCTGTGGCTGGCCCCTGTGGCGCTGCTGTTCGCGGTTCTTGGCCCGGCACACGTGTTTAGCCAGATTGCAGGCTTTTTCAGCGTGATGGCCGTCGTGACCTTTGGCGGGGCCTATGCAGTGCTGGCCTATGTAGCACAGGAAGCAGTCCAGAATTTCGGCTGGCTTGCGCCGGGTGAAATGCTGGACGGGCTGGGCATGGCCGAAACGACCCCCGGTCCCCTGATCATGGTGACGCAGTTCGTGGGATTCATGGGTGCGTTCCGCGACGCAGGCGGGCTGTCGCCGCTGATGGCCGGCACGCTGGGCGGTCTGCTGACCACCTGGGTCACGTTCACACCCTGCTTTTTGTGGATTTTTCTGGGTGCGCCGTTCATCGAACAACTGCGCGACAACAAGGCGCTGACGGCGGCGCTGAC
>JBBREW010000341.1:0-3533 GCA_038225335.1 Rhodobacterales bacterium | reverse complement strand
GGCATCACCGCCACCGCACCCCGGCTGACCGTCATGGCCGCCGGGGTGCTGGCCGCGGTGACCTGTCTGCCGCTTTTTGTGCTGGTGCTGTTGATCTAGACCAGCCGCACCAGCGCGTGCCGCTTGCGTCCGGCGGACAGTTTCAGGGGGCTTTCCAGCATGGAGGGTGTGACCATCAACCCCGCATCGGTCAAAGCCGCATCGTTCAGCCGCGCGCCGTTGTCGGCGATCAGTCGCTTTGCCTCTTTGCCAGAGGCGGCAAGCCCCGCGCGCACGATGATTTGCGCGATGGACAACCCGTCGCCCAATTCTGCTGCGGTCAGATCCAGCGTCGGCAGATCGTCACCGACACCGCCTTGTTCGAACACCTCGCGGGCGGTGGCTTCTGCGGCGGCGGCGGCCTCTGCGCCGTGCAGCAGGGTCGTGACCGCATTGGCAAGGATCACCTTGGCTGCGTTGATGTCAGACCCCTGCAGCGCGCCCAGACGGTCGCATTCGGCCACCGGCAGTTCGGTAAAGATCTTCAGAAACTTGGCGGTGTCGGCGTCCGTCGTGTTGCGCCAGAATTGCCAGAACGCATAGGGCGCCAGCATGTCGCCGTTCAGCCAGACAGCACCGCCCGCGCTTTTGCCCATCTTGCGTCCGTCGCTGGTCGTCAGCAGGGGGGTCGTCAGGCCGAAAATCTCGTTGTCCAGAACCCGCCGGGTCAGGTCGATGCCGTTGATGATGTTGCCCCACTGGTCGGACCCGCCCATCTGCAACAGACAGCCATAGCGGCGGTTCAGTTCCAGAAAGTCATAGGCCTGCAGGATCATGTAGTTGAATTCCAGAAACGACAGCGACTGTTCGCGGTCCAGACGGGATTTCACCGATTCAAACGCCAGCATCCGGTTCACGCTGAAATGCCGCCCGATGTCGCGCAAGAAATCAAGGTAGTTCAGATGGTCCAGCCATTCCGCGTTGTTCAGCATGACCGCATCGGTCGGACCGTCGCCATAGGTCAGGTATTTGGCAAAGACCTGTCCCATCGCGTCGATGTTCGACTGGATCTGTTCCGGCCCAAGCAGGGGCCGTTCGTCACTGCGGAATGACGGATCGCCGACCTTCGTGGTGCCGCCCCCCATCAGGGTGATCGGCTTGTGCCCGCATTTCTGCAACCAGCGCAGGACCATGATGTTCATCAGATGGCCCACATGCAGGGACGCAGCCGTGGCATCATAACCGATATAGGCCGGAACGACCCCCCGGCTCAGCGCCTCGTCAAGGGCTTGATAATCGGTGCAATCGGCCAGAAAGCCACGCTCCATCATCACGGCCATGAAGTCTGATTTGGGATGGTAGGTCATGTCTTGTTCCTGTCCTCTTGCCGGGGCATCAATAGCCGCGCCGGGAACCAAGGGAAAGACCATGAAAATCAAAGGACCGATCCGCGCCCTTGGGGCCATGTCAGGCACGTCACTGGACGGGATCGATGCGGCAGTGCTGGTGACCGACGGGATCACGATCAGCGCCTTTGGCGAGACTGATTACCGCGAATACTCTGACCGGGAACGGGGCGTGCTGCGGGCGGCCCTTGGCGCATGGCCCCATGACGCGGGCGTGGCAGAGGCCGCGGAGGTCGTGGGTCACGGCCACCATGCGATCCTTGCAGGGTTCGCGGATGTCGATCTGGTCGGGTTCCACGGCCAGACGCTGGCCCACGATCCGGGTGGACGCGGCACCCATCAGGCGGGCTGTGGTGCATCACTTGCCAAGGCGCTGGGTGTTGCGGTCGTGTGGGATTTTCGCAGTGCGGATGTGCAGTTGGGCGGGCAGGGCGCGCCACTGGCACCGTTTTATCACCACGCACTGGCGCGCTGGATGCAGGCCGATGCGCCGCTGGCGTTCCTTAATCTGGGCGGTGTCGGAAACCTGACCTGGATCGACCCCCGGGTGCTGCAACCGCAGGACGACGGCGCCCTGCTGGCCTTTGATACCGGGCCTGCCAACGCCTTGCTGGACGATTGCATGTTTTCGCGGCGCGGGGTCGCGCGCGATGACGACGGCAGGCTGGCAGCACAGGGTCATATTGATGATGCCATTGTCGCGGATTTTCTGGCGCACCCCTATTTCTACAAGATGCCGCCGAAATCGCTGGACCGGGACACCTTCAGCGGTCTGGCGGAGGCCGTCCGTCGCCTGTCCGATGCGGATGCGGCCGCCACGCTGACCGCCGCCAGTGCGATGGCTGTGGCCGAATCGCTGCGGCATTGCCCGCAGGCACCGGACACGGTCTGGGTCGCAGGCGGAGGGCGGCACAATCCGACCCTGATGCAGATGATCGCCGCCGCCATCGACATGCCCCTGCGCCCCGTCGAAGAGGCCAGTCTGGACGGCGACATGCTCGAGGCGCAGGCCTTTGCCTATCTGGCGGTGCGGGTGGCACGCGGTCTGCCGACCTCTTGCCGGGGCACGACGGGGGTGCGGGCGGCGGTGTCGGGCGGCACGGTCAGCCGGGCTGGGCCGGGCGCAGTGTGACATCGGCGCAACGATGGATGCAACTCGCGGATTTGTGTGAGGCATCCCGCCGCGCGGCGCGTTAGGCGATAAGCATCACAACGTAGAAGGAATACGAGTATGAAAACTTTGACAACACTTGCCGCTGCCGCAACCCTGATGGGCAGCACCGCGTTTGCAGGCGGACTGGCACAACCCGTCATGACAGAGGCCCCCGCAGCACCGATGGCTGTCGCACCGATGATCATCGCATCCAACGACTGGTCCGGCTTTTACCTCGGCGCACAGCTCGGCACCGGCGAAGTCGAGTCCGGCGACATGACATCAGATGTCACCTCCTATGGCATCCACGCTGGCTACCTGTATGACCTTGGTCGTTTCGTGGTCGGTGGTGAACTGGACGTCGACCGTCTGGACATCGACGATGCAGCCGGTGATCAAAACTACGTCGGTCGCGTCAAGGCGATTGCCGGTTACGACGCGGGCCGTTTCCTGCCCTACGTCACCGCAGGTTTTGCCAAGCTTTACGTCGATGACGGCGAAGACGGCACCATCGATGACAGCGGCTATTTCTACGGTCTTGGTGCGACATATGCTGTGACCAACAGCATCCGCGTCGGCGTGGAATATCTGGATCACAAATTCGAAGACTTCAACGGTGGCGGCGCTGATATCGACGCGCAGACCGCATCGCTGAAAGTGTCCTTCGCATTCTGATCGACGGAACAGGTCAGCCTGTTGACCTGATCCTGCGCACGTCCCCGGTTGCCGGGGGCGTGCGTTTTCATTTTGGGGTGGCCGTCTGACCGGGATAAGCTGCTGTCGTGCAGCGACGCTGTCGTGTCAGGGCCGTGTTTCGGGCGGGGGCAGGGTCGCGGCAAAGGCCACGATCCGGCGCAGGGCCGCGTCAAGGCTGGCATCGTCCACGGTCATCGCCACGCGGATATGCCCGGCACCGCCTGCGCCGAAACTCTCTCCCGGCATCACACCGATATGCGCCGCATCCAGCAGGGCGTTGGCAAACCCTTCGCCGCTGT
>JBBREW010000340.1:0-3554 GCA_038225335.1 Rhodobacterales bacterium | reverse complement strand
AAGCAGGACGGGAAGGAACCACACAGCATAGAACGCGAGGATCGTGATCTGACCAAAGCGAACGGAATAGGCGAAAACGAAAAAAGACAGCGCAATGGCCGCAATCGCGTAGAGCGCATTATGGTTCGGATCGGTCACACTGCGTCGGTCAAATACCATCCGCAATCCCCCTTTCAACGCATCTCCACCAACCGGGTCCCTGCAGGGTGTCCAGCATCATGTCGATTCGGGTAAAAAATGAATCAGAGCGCTGGCGGCTCCGTCTCGTAATCATAATCAAAATCGTAACATACTTCTTTTGTTTCAAGCGGCGGTGTCGGCCGATGTGCCAACCGCACTCCGCCCTTTTTCAATAATGTCTTTGGCGCGGCCGAGCCACGTCTGGGTGTTCCTCGTTCTTAGTCAGGATCAGTGGGGTTTAAACTAACAATCCTGTGTTTTCGCAAGATCGTCAAGCCGGTGATCCTTGCGGTAAAATTTGGCGCGTTGGATGGCCGAACCCACATGATCCGGCGCCGTCCTGAGTCATCCTGTTCCGACGGATCACCACAGCCGCCCAGCCAAGGCCCCGTCACCTGACAGGAACGGCAGTGACCTGCCGAAAATGAAAAACGGGGCGGATGTATCGGAACCTAACGTCTGTCGTGGCGTTTCTGACGTTCAATCATCTGCGATCCAACTTGAAGTGCTGCTGCTTGCCAACGCGCTAACCAATATGCGGAAGGGTGGATTGTAGGATCAGCGGACGTTCGAAAAGGTCCGGCACTGCCGTTAACCGTCAGGCCTTTTGTGAAAGCGGAATCTGTTAAGAAGCGTGTTTGTCAGTTTAACGACGCATCGATTTTTCAGGGTAAGTCTAAGTTATTGGTATTGTTACCAGTTGAACTTTTTGGATATGAAATGAACGAGTTAAACCAGACGGTGGGCAAGGATGGGTCGACCCGGCCTGCGCCACACGTGCTGCGTCATGACACGCCGACACTGTCCGGGTCGCATGGCAGTCATCAACGCATTCTGGCTTTTGATGGATTGCGTGGTGTCGCCGCCTTTTCCGTCGTCATCTATCATTATCTGTGCCTCGCCCATCCCAGATGGACGCCTGACATGTCGCCTGATCCCTACTCTGTGGTCGACACGCCATTGTATCTGCTCTGGAACGGGGCGTTTGCGGTGGCCGTATTCTTTGTGCTGTCAGGGTATGTTGTCGCGGCCGCGGCGTCCCGGCATAGCTCCGGCCTCGCGGCCTATACGTTCACGCGGTATTTGCGGCTTGCCGTTCCCGCCGCTGCAAGCTGTATTCTGGCGTGGATCTGGCTCAGTCTGCTTCCCGAAGCCGCCGATACGATGGCCAACAGCATTCCCGACGAATCCCGTTGGCTGGAATTCACCTATCAGAACGATGTAAAGACACCGCTCATCGCCCTGGCCGACGGCATGGGCGCTGTCTTTGTGCGCGGCTATTCCCGTTTCAACAATGTGCTCTGGACGCTCAAGATAGAGCTTTTGGGATCACTCGCCATCTACGCCCTGTATGCCTTGGCATCGGGTCGGGTGCGGATCATTCTGTTGTGCCTTGGCACGATCATCCTGCCAGCCCTGACAGAGCCATCCTATCTGGCCTTCGGCCTTGGCGCCGGGCTGTTCGAGTTGCACAGAAAAGGGTATCTGGCACGGCTTGCCAAGCTTCCCGCCCTTGGCCCCGTCCTGTTCGTGGCTGCGGTCGCCCTAGCCTTTCCGGGGAACGGGTTTCACGCCCGCGCGGACTTGCCGTGGATTGCCGAAAATTGGCAGATCGGGGCCCACCGGGGTTACGTTCATGTGATTGCCGGGGCTTTGCTGGTGTTGTCCGTTGTGCAGATCCGATCACTTGCCCGCGTCCTGAGCCATGCGATTCCACTTTGGCTGGGCCGGATATCGTTCAGTCTTTATCTGGTTCATGTGCCCCTGCTCTACACCTTCATCGCGATGCTCCATATCGAATCAGAGATGTCTTCACCGTTGATCCTGTTGCTTTTCATCGCGTCATCGTTTCTTCTTGCCATCGCGTTCGAGCGCGTTGTCGACCGCCCTTTGCTGATCCATCTTCCCCGATGGCGGCGGAAGGTCGACAGGGCCGCCAGCCTTGTATGGAAGAAATCAACATGATGAATGTCCCGCCCGAAACCGTCGCAGGTGAACACTTCGACATCGTGATCGTGGGGTCCGGTTTCGGTTCGGCCTTCTTTCTGCACCAGATCCTGCAATCCGCGCCGACCAAGCGGATCCTCGTTCTGGAATGGGGGACGCACAACGATCACGCCTGGCAATGGGAACACCAACGCAACACGCCGATACCCGACGAGACAACCTATGCGACCAGTTCCGACAAACCCTGGAACTATACCATCGGCCTCGGCGGAGGGACGAATTGCTGGTATGCGCAGACCCCGCGGATGCATCCGTCGGACTTCAGGCTTCGGTCCCTTTACGATGTCGGAGACGATTGGCCCATCAGCTATGACGATCTGGAGCCTTACTATGCCCGCGCAGAGGAGATCATGGCGGTATCGGGCGATCCCGACATGGCCACGGTGCTGCCACGGTCAAGCCCGTTTCCGCAACCTCCGCATCGGTTGTCCACGCCTGACGCGGCATTAAAGGCGGCGCGACCGGATCTGCATTTCGCGATGCCGACCGCCCGCCCAACGCTGCCCACCGATCAGCGGACGTCCTGTGCCGCGGCGCTGCGGTGCTGGCTTTGCCCCATGGATGCCAAATTCACTGCCAACAACAGCTTGATGCCCATCTTTGAGAACGACCGCGTGAAGGTTGTCACCGGGGCAGAGGTGCGCAGCTTTGATGCAGCAGGATCAACCGTGGGGGCAGTGCGCTACCGGGTGGGCGACAGGGACTACAAGGTCAGCGGCGATCTTTTCGTGCTGGGCGCCAACGCCATTCAAAGCCCGGCAATACTGCTGCGGTCAGATCTTGGTGGCGGCCTGACCGGGCTTGGACTCCACGAATCCTATGGCGCGAGTTTCGAGGTGATGCTGGACGGCATGGACAATTTCGACGGATCGACCATCACCACGGGGCTTGATTATGGGCTTTACGACGGCCCACATCGCCGCGACGCAGGTGCAGCCCTGGTCTATTTCGAAAACCGCTGGTCGCATGGCATGCGCGCCGAACCGGGCAGATTACGGCAGGTGCTGCCGCTGGTCGTGGTGACCGAAGACCTGCTGGAGGATCACAACAGGGTCATTCTGGACGAGGCTGACGGTGCCTTTGTGGAATATGCTGGCCCGTCCGACTACGCGCTGCGCGGCATGGCCCTGGCCCGTGACCGCCTGCCAGAGGTTCTTGCCGCACTACCCGTCGAACGCATCGAGGATCGCGGCCTCCGGGCGACAGAATCGCACCTTCAGGGTACTCTCAGGATGGGACATGATCCGGCAACCTCTGTCATTGATGCCAACATGCTGCATCACCGGCTGCGCAATCTTGCAGTGGTGGGAACAGCCGCTTTTGCCACCTGTTCTTGCGCAAACCCAAGCCTGACAGCGGCGGCCCTG
>JBBREW010000339.1:0-3570 GCA_038225335.1 Rhodobacterales bacterium | reverse complement strand
CGCCTTGATCTGCCCGGGGCGGGCGGTGAACACGACGATCCGGTCCGCAAGCGCCAGCGCCTCGTCGATGGAATGGGTGACCAGCAGCACCGACGCGCCAGAGGCTTGCCAGATCTGCAACAGATGGTCCTGCATCCGGGCCCGTGTCTGGATATCAAGCGCGGCAAAGGGTTCGTCCATCAGCAGAACCTTGGGGTCCATGGCCAGCGCCCGCGCCAGCGCCGCGCGCTGCCGCATGCCGCCCGACAGCTCATCCGGTCGCCGGTCGCCAGCGCCACCAAGCCCCACCATCCGCAACAGGTCATCGACCTTTTGCTTGCGCGCGACGGGCGATGTGCCGCGGATAGACAGACCAAAGCCCACGTTTTCCCGCACCGACAGCCATGGAAACAGCGATGCTTCCTGAAAGATCAGGCTGCGTTCGGGCGATGGCTGCGTCACCGGCAACAAATCGAATGTCACGGTGCCGGAGGTGGCGCTTTCCAGCCCTGCCACGATGTAAAGAAGCGAGCTTTTGCCGCAGCCCGAGGGCCCCAGAAGCACGACGAATTCGCCCAAGGCCACGTCAAGCGTCAGATTGGTCACCGCAGGCACCGGATTCGGGCCATCCGGATTCCAGACCTTGGATACATTGGTGATGGATAGTCCCAGCATTTACAAAGCCCCTATGTTCGACGGACCGATCCACCACAGAACCTTGCGCTGGATCAGCCGCAGGGTCTGGTCGAACAGGAACCCTGTCAGGCCGATCAGCGTCATGGTGAAGAAAACGAGGCTTGCATTGAATGTGTTGCGCGCCATCATGGTGACCTGTCCCAGACCGGACCCGACGCCCACCGCTTCGGCGATCAGCACCACCATCCACGCCCCGAACAGGTTCATCCGGAGTGTCACGAACAGCCCCGGCAGAATGGCCGGCAGGATCACCCGCAGGAATATCTGTCGTTTGGATGCCCCCATCACGCGGGCCAGTTGGATAAAGTGTTTGGGCACCGCGTCGATCTGCGACAGCGTCGCCAGCACCATCACGAAAAAGATCGAGATGAAGACCAGAAAGATCGCAGGCGTGTTCCCGATCCCGAAGACAAAGATCGCCACAGGCAACCACGCCACGGGAGAGATCGGCGCCAGCATTGTGATCAGCGGCAGGGTCAGTTTGCCGAATATGTTGAAGTAACGGATGCCGACCCCGACGATGACCGACGCCGTGAAACCGAACAGCAGGCCAAGGAACACCCGCATTGACGACCAGCCGATGACACCCAGAACCGACCAGATCGACCCGCCCGTTGACAGGGCCCCGATCCGTTGGCCGTTCGGGTCGAAAAATCTGAACTGATCGGTCAGATTGGCCAGAAAGATATGTGGTGGCGGAAGCAACAGCGGGTTCGCCCAGCCCCGCCACCACGCGAATTCCCAGAAAGCGACAAACAGACCGATGGACATCAAGGCCCAACCGGTGGCCTGCGCCGCAGCAATCCACCGCGCCGCAAACACCGGCTTTCGCTTGTGCAAGACGGCAGCCGTCTGAAGGGTATTATCGCTCATTCCGGGGTGCCTTCCTTAGGCCGACTTCAGTTTCAGACCGGCGTAAAGATCAGCGTTTTCAGCGATGACTTCTTCCAGCAGGGTCCAGTCCACGGCCTCGTCGGGGACAAGGTTCTTGACGTAACCCATGGCCTGCATCGATGCTGAACGGTCCTTGAAGAATGTGGTGTTCAGCCGCTGGTCGATCATGATGGGCTGGCGGGACTGGGCCAGCGTCAGCGCCTCGATCGAGGTCTTGTAGTAGGTGCCGACTGTTTGTTCCAAGGCGGCGGCCACATCTGCTTCGGCTTGGGACTGGGCGGTCATCATGGCCTTGATCAGCGCCTTGACGGCTGCCGGATTGCTTTCGATCAGCGGCGTGGCCGCAGCCAGCACGCAATCGGAATAGCCCGCACCATACAGATCAATCCCGTCCGACAGCACCGACGATCCGGCCCGGTCGGTCAGGCACTGGGTGGCATAGGGTTCGATGTGACAGACCGCATCAATCGCACCCGCGATGAACGCCGCCGCGAGTTCCGGCGAGGTGTTGAAATACTTGACGTCCACATCCGCAAAGGACAGCCCCGCCTTTACCAGATAGTCATAGGGCATCACTTCCAGCGTATCCGCCTGGAATGTGCCGATCGACTTGCCTTTCAGGTCTTCGGCGCTGTTGATGCCTTCGGCCGCAACCAGAACACAACCCTGCACGCCCGCGCCTGCCACGATCTTGACGGGCGCACCCTGATCGACCAGCGTCAGAAAGTTGGAATAAGGGATGACCGACACATCGACGATCCCGGCACCGAACAGCGTGACCACATCCGTTGTGGTCGGTGCCACGACGAATTCCAGATTGACGCCGTCCGCTTCTGCCAGATTGCGTTCCTTGGCGAGGAAAATACCAAGATTGCACAGACCTGATCCATGCGTCGCCTTGACCGTGGTGGGGTCTGCCGCAAAGGCAGCGCCCGCACCCAACAACTGCACAACACCCGATGGCAAAGCCACGGCAGCCATCGCACCAAAACCGGTTTTCAGAAACCCGCGACGCGAGGCTTCCAATATCTTTTCATGTGTGTTTCCACATCTGTCGCACATATCCTTGACCCCTCTGATACGTCACAAGGTCAAGTCAGGGCGTGCAGGAATACGCAGCTGAACCGTCGACCTGAGGCCACTTGTGACGAGTTCGGCACGCCAACCTTAAGAAGAGGGTGAGGAAAAGGGTGGTGACACCCTCTCTGCGCTAAGACCGACAAAACACGGAAAAACGATTCGCAAACAGGATTTCGGGTGCTGCCTGGCCTTTCCGGGTGCCTGTGCCGCACCGCGGCGCAAATTACCTCATATTGACCTGCACTTGGCGTATTTTTGGGCAACCCAAAAAAAGCAGATCACCGGAAATCAGACCCGCGTTGAAAGACACTGCCCCACCCCTGCACGTCTGACGGGTCAAGCCCTGTGATGTGCATCGCATAGGCTGTAGTGACAGCCACGGAATCAAGAATGGGGATCGACAGCTCTGCCTCCAGTAGGTCCGCCACCCCTGCCCCGCGGAAGTTGGTGCAGATGATGGCAATCGCCTCTGGCGCGGCACCGGCCACCCGGCGCACCAGATCGGCCACCACGTCGGGACCATAGCTGGCAAAGGAATGGTTGCCCTTGTCGGACAGATGCGCTTCTGCCACCACACTGATCCCCCGCTGCGCAAGGTTGGCCACGATCCGGGTCTGGATCTCTGGCAGATAGGGGGTGACGATACCGATCCGCCCGATCCCCATGCCTGTATACAACGCATCAAACGCAAGGCTGGTCGAGGTTGCAGGCACGCCCGTCCGGTCCGTGATGGCGGCACAGAGCCTGTGGTCCGTGTCCAGCCCCAGCCACGACGCGGAGGTGCCGTTCCAGACGATCAGATCAGGTTCGGTTTCCGCAAGCCTGTCTGCGGCGTCAAGGATCGGGGCGATATCGAACTGGTCGCGCGACGCGGACGACAGCGAAATCTCGACCACGCGGAACCGGGCGTAATGCACCGAT
>JBBREW010000338.1:0-3589 GCA_038225335.1 Rhodobacterales bacterium | reverse complement strand
ATCAGGTATTCCTTGCCGTCGCGGGTGGTGATGCTGACGTAACGCGCGCCCAGCGCATTGATCCAGCCAAAGGTATCGCCGATGCTGATGACGTCGCCGGGCTTGATCGACTTGTCCAGCAGCAGGATCACCCCCGACACAAGGTTCGACACGACCTTTTGCAGGCCGAACCCCAGCCCCACCCCGATCGCGCCCGACAACACCGCAAGACCCGTCAGGTCGATGCCGATCATCCGCAGGCCGATAAAGAAGGCCATGCCATAGAACAGCACCTGCAACCCCTTGACCGCCAGCACCTGCATCGACGGGCTGATGTCCGCATTGCCGGTGATGCGGCTGCGCAGGCTGCGCGACAGGAACCGCGCGGCCAGCCACAACACCGCAAGGATCAGCACCGCCTTGACGACCAGCAGCAGGGAAATCCGCATGTCGCCCATGGAAAACCCGATGTTGTCCAGCAGGCGGGCAAAGGGGTCTTCCAGATTGAGGACCCGCAGCGTCACCCAGACCCACGCGCCATAGCGCACGATCTTGCGCAGCAGCGGGTTTGCGATCAGCCGTGTGGCCAGCACCACGATCAGCCATGCGGTCGCAAGGTTGGCGATGATGCCCATCTGATAACTGCGGCTTTGCCATGTCACCTCTCTCATCACCGCGATGACGACCCAGATCAGGATGACAAAGATGATCCCGCGCAGGCGGTTGTGCAGCACCACAAGCCAGCGGATGCGCCACATCGGCCAGCCTTCGCGGGCGCGCATCCAGGCGTGCAGGCGCGGTGCCAGAACCAGTTTCAACAGCTGTGCAGCAGCAAGGATGCCCAGCACGATCAGCAGCTGATATCCGACCCAAGGCCGCCACAGACCCTGAACAAGGTTCGCAAGCTGCGCAAAGGCCCCTTGGGAATAGGTCAGCACATCGTCCAGCGGCACCGCCTGCGCCGCAAGGATCTGTGACGGCACCGACAGTCCGCTGTGCAAGGCCATGTGTGCCGATCTCCCTTGTATGTGTCGACTGTGGCATGACCGGCGACCGCGCCGCAAGCCGACCATCGGCCGGGTCACGGTGGCGTGCGGCCCCCCCGGCCCCGGCACAGAACCCTTGCAGCACAGGCTGTCGCGGTATATCTGCACCGCCATGACACCGGTATTCGACATGGATGATCGCGCACGGCTGCCTTGGCGGTTCTTTGGCGCGACCTGCACGATCCGCGCCCATCTATGATGGGCTGTGGCGCTGCACGCGCCGCGCACCGCCTGACCCACTGACATTTCAAGCAAGGGAGTGGACCGATGTCCGCCAAAACGCTTTACGACAAGATCTGGGATGCCCATGTCGCGCATGAATCCGACGATGGCACATGCCTTTTGTATATCGACCGCCATCTGGTCCACGAAGTGACCAGCCCGCAGGCCTTTGAAGGATTGCGGATGACCGGGCGGACCGTTCATGCCCCCGACAAGACGATCGCCGTGCCGGATCACAACGTGCCGACGACGCTGGACCGCGCCAATGCCGCGACCATGACAGAAGACAGCCGCATTCAAGTGCAGGCGCTGGATACCAATGCCAAGGAATTCGGCATCCACTATTACCCCGTATCCGACGTGCGGCAGGGCATCGTGCATATCGTGGGCCCGGAACAAGGCTGGACCCTGCCCGGCATGACCGTGGTCTGTGGTGACAGCCACACCGCGACCCACGGTGCCTTTGGCGCTTTGGCCCACGGCATCGGCACGTCAGAGGTGGAACACGTGCTGGCCACCCAGACCCTGATCCAGCGCCGCGCCAAGAACATGAAGGTCGAAATCACCGGCAAGCTGCGCCCCGGTGTGACCGCCAAGGATATCACCCTGTCCGTGATCGGCGTGACCGGCACGGCCGGCGGCACCGGATACGTGATCGAATACTGCGGCGAAGCGATCCGCGATCTGTCGATGGAAGGTCGCATGACCGTCTGCAACATGGCGATCGAGGGGGGTGCGCGGGCCGGTCTGATCGCCCCCGATGAAAAAACCTATGCCTATTGCATGGGCCGTCCCCACGCACCCAAAGGGGCCCAGTGGGACGCGGCGCTGACCTGGTGGAAGACGCTTTATTCGGACGACGACGCCCATTGGGACAAGGTCGTCACCCTGAAAGGCGAAGACATCGCCCCCGTCGTCACTTGGGGCACATCACCCGAAGACGTGCTGCCGATCACGGCAAAGGTCCCCGCGGCCAGCGATTTCACCGGGGGCAAGGTCGATGCCGCCCAGCGCAGTCTGGATTACATGGGTCTGACCGCCGGCATGGCCTTGTCGGATATAAAAATCGACACGGTGTTCATCGGGTCCTGCACCAATGGCCGGATCGAGGATCTGCGTGCTGCGGCCGCGATCCTGAAAGGCAAGAAAATCGCCGTGAACCGCGCGATGGTCGTGCCGGGTTCGGGGCTTGTGCGCGCACAGGCCGAAGAAGAAGGTCTGGCGCAGATATTCATCGACGCGGGATTTGAATGGCGGATGGCGGGCTGTTCCATGTGTCTGGCCATGAACCCCGACCAGCTGTCCCCCGGCGAACGCTGTGCCGCGACCAGCAACCGCAACTTCGAAGGCCGTCAGGGCCGTGGCGGGCGCACGCACCTGATGTCACCCGCAATGGCCGCCGCCGCCGCCATCACAGGCCACCTCACTGACGTTCGGGAGATGATGTAATGGACAAGTTCGACACCCTCAGCGGCATTGCCGCACCGCTTAATCTGATCAACATCGACACCGACATGATCATCCCCAAGCAGTTCCTGAAGACCATCAAGCGGTCGGGATTGGGCGTGAACCTGTTCGACGAGATGCGCTATGACGACGACCGGAACGAGATTCCGTCCTTCGTCCTGAACAAGCCGCAGTATCGCGAGGCCGAGATTCTGGTCGCCGGCGACAACTTCGGCTGCGGATCAAGCCGCGAACATGCGCCCTGGGCGATCAAGGATTTCGGTATCCGCTGCGTGATCGCGCCCAGCTATGCCGACATCTTCTATAACAACTGCTTCAAGAACGGCATCCTGCCCGTCGTGTTGCCGCAAGAGCAGGTTGACGTGCTGATGAAGGACGCGGAGAAGGGATCCAACGCGCGCATCGAGATTGATCTGGAAGCGCAGACGATCACGTCGTCCGATGGCGAGGTCTTACACTTCGAGGTCGATGCCTTCAAGAAGCATTGCCTGATGAACGGGCTGGACGACATCGGTCTGACCATGGAAAAGGTCGGCGCGATCAAGACGTTCGAGGAGCAGGCCGCCACAGCACGGCCTTGGGTCTGACACTCCGCCTGACCAAAAGGTGAATGACGTGTATGGGGTCGGCGCAAGCTGGCCCCATCATCTTGTGGGCAGCACAACGCTGCCGCAGTGTCGCCACAAAACGGTTGCAACCGCGCACCACCTGCGTCGCAAAACGGCCTGTTATATTTCTGTAATGTTAACCCGACGTTGCAAGTCGCATCTGAATCGGGGCAAATTCGTGGCAACAAAGTGGCAGTCCGCGACACAATCGCGGCGGGTTGACGGGAAAAAGCGAGGGCAAAGTACCCTTGCTGACCGGGCAGAGGC
>JBBREW010000337.1:0-3641 GCA_038225335.1 Rhodobacterales bacterium | reverse complement strand
ATGGGCACCAATGATCTGGCAAAGGATCTGGGTGCGCGGTCTCGCACGGCCATGACCACCGCCTTGCACCATTGCCTGCTGGCGGCGCGGGCTGCGGGCATCGTGGCGATCGACGGCGTCTATAACGCCTTTCAGGACGACGACGGTCTGCGGGCTGAATGTCTGTCGGGGCGTGACATGGGGTTCGACGGCAAATCCCTGATCCATCCGGCCCAGTTGGCCATCGCGAACGACATTTTCGGGCCAACAGACGAAGACATCGACCTTGCCCGCCGCCAGATCGCCGCATTTGACGCGGCCGTCGCGGCGGGGCAGGGGGTTGCAGTGGTTGATGGACGTATCGTCGAAAACCTGCATATCGTGACCGCACGGGCCACATTGGCCAAGGCAGATGCAATCGCCAGACTGGAACATTCATGACACTTCTTTTGATCGGCCTGATCCTGTGGTCGGGCGCACATTTCTGGAAACGGATCGCGCCCGACAGCCGTGCGGCCATGGGCGACAAGGGCAAGCTGATCGTGGCGGTCCTGTCCGTGCTTGCCATCGTGCTGATGGTCATCGGGTATCGCGGTGCCACCGGCACGTTCTATTGGGGGCCGTCTGCCGCCATGACCGGCATCAACAATCTGCTGATGGTGCTGGCGGTCTATCTGTTTGCAGCCTCGGGCAAGGGCACGCGGGTTACCCGGTTCATCCGTCACCCGCAGCTGACCGCCGTGGCCGTCTGGGCCGTGGCGCATCTGCTGGTGAACGGTGACACCCCGTCCTTTGTACTGTTCGGTGGTCTGCTGATCTGGGCCTTGGCGGAAATGGTTGTGCTGAACCGCGCCAACGGTCCGCGCGGCGCCTATCATGCACCGCCGGTCAAATCGGAAATCATCGCGATCGTCGCCACGATCGTTGTCTTTGCCATCATCGCAGCCCTTCATACCGCCTTTGGCTACAACCCGTTTGGATAAACCATGCCTAAAATCTATCGCCTGCTGACCGACGACGACACCTCTGCCTTTTGCCACAAGGTGTCCGATGCCCTGTCCAAGGGATGGGAGCTTTACGCCGGGCCGACCTATGCCTTTGATCAGGCAAACGGCGTGATGCGCTGTGGTCAGGCCGTGACCAAGGACATTGCGGACGCCTATCACCCGGACATGAAGCTGGGACAGCAATGACAAAAACCGACGCAGGGCGGTTTTTCGAGGATTACCAGCTGGGCGATGTCATCGCCCATGCGGTGCCGCGCACGGTCCAGATGGGTGAACGCGCGCTGTATCATGCGCTTTATCCCGCGCGGCACGCGATCCATTCCGCCGATACCTTTGCGCAGACCTGTGGTTTGCCGTCCAGTCCGCTGGATGATCTGGTGACCTTTCACACGGTATTCGGCAAGACAGTGCCGGATATTTCCGTGAACGCTGTGGCGAACCTTGGCTACGCCGAAGGTCGCTGGATCACGCCGCTGTGGCCCGGTGACACCATTACCGCCAGATCCGAAGTGATCGGATTGAAACAGAACTCCAACGGCAAAAGCGGTGTCGTCTGGGTGCGCACGACAGGTCTGAACCAGCACGGCGCGGTTCTGCTGACCTATGTGCGCTGGGTCATGATCCGCAAGCGCAGCGATGGTCCCGCGCCGGCCCCCGTGGTGCCGCAACTGGCGGCCAGTGTGGCGGCGGCCGACCTTGCGATTCCACAGGGTCTGGATTTCAGCCGCTACGACTTTGCGCTGGCTGGCGAAAAGCATCGCCTGGGCGATTACACGGCCGGAGAGGTCATCGACCATGTCGACGGCGTCACGCTGACGGAATCCGAACACATGCTGGCCACCCGCCTGTGGCAGAATACGGCCAAGGTGCATTACGATACGACCCTGCGCCCCGACGGCAAGCGGCTGATCTATGGCGGGCATATCATCAGTCTGGCGCGTGCGTTGTCGTTCAACGGTCTGGCGAATGCGCAATTGATCGTGGGTCTGAACGCCGGTGCCCATGCCAACCCCAGTTTCGCGGGCGACACCGTCCGCGCATGGTCAGAGGTGCTGGAGACGGCGCCGACTGCCGCACCGGGTGTCGGTGCAATCCGCCTGCGACTGGTGGCGACGCGGGGCGATGCGGGTCAATTGCGCGACGCAGAGGGCCGCTATTTACCGGATGTTCTTCTTGATCTGGACTATTGGGCATTGATGCCGGTTTAGCACAGAGAGAGTCGCGGGACAGACAAGCGTATTATGTGATCACAGCCAGAAAATATGTGATCACATAACCGATTTTCTTGTCCGGCGCGGCGTTTTCCCGCACCTTTTCAGGGTGTCGCTGCGTGACTTCGGCTGCGGGATGGTGCAAAACGACGACCAACAGGCACATCGGACGCGGTGTGCCGCTGATCAAAGGACACGGACATGGCCGATGTGAACCGGGGCAATCGCCCGCTTTCCCCGCACCTGACAATCTACCGCCCCCAATGGACGTCGATGACGTCTATCTTCACGCGGATCACCGGCAACGCGCTGATCGTGACGATGTTGCTGATCGTCTGGTGGTTTGTGGCGGCGGCCTCCGGACCTGTGGCCTTTGCCCGCGCTGACGGATTTCTGACCAGCTGGTTCGGCGATCTGGTCATGTTCTTTTCCGTGGCGGGCATCTGGTATCACATGCTTGCGGGGATCCGGCACCTGATCTGGGACAGTGGCCACATGCTTGACGTGAACCGGTCCGAAACGTTCGGGCAGGCGATGGTCCTTGTGGCTGTGCTGCTGACCATCTTCACCGTCATCGTGCTGTAAGGATCCATCATGGCTTATCTGACCGACCGCAAACGCGCTGCTGGCCATGGGTCCGCAAAATCCGGCACCCAGCACCACTGGCAGATGATGATCACCTCTGTGGCGCTGGCTGTGCTGGTGCCGCTGTTCATCTTCACCTTCGGCGCGATCTACGGCGCGCCCTATGAAGATGTCGTTGTCTATTATCAGCGGCCCTTTCCCGCCATTGTCGCGGCCCTGACAATTGCAGTCAGCTTCATTCACTACCGCGCCGGTGTGCAGACCCTGATCGAGGATTACGTCCACGGTTTTGCCCGCAAGGCTGCGATCATTGCGATGATCTGCCTGTCCTACACCGCAGCCGCTGTCGGCCTTCTGGCCGTCGTCCGGCTTGCACTTTGATCTGGCTAAGGAACTGACCGATGGCTGCTTATGAATATGAAACCCACACCTATGACGCGATTGTCGTGGGGGCTGGTGGGTCCGGGCTGCGGGCGACGCTGGGTCTGGCTGAACAAGGCCTGAAAACCGCCTGCATCACTAAGGTGTTCCCGACCCGGTCGCATACCGTGGCCGCACAGGGCGGCATTGCCGCATCGCTGTCGAACATGGGCCCGGACCACTGGCAGTGGCACATGTATGACACGGTAAAAGGGTCCGACTGGCTGGGCGACACCGACGCCATGGAATATCTGGCCCGCGAAGCGCCCAAGGCCGTTTACGAACTTGAACACTACGGTGTGCCGTTTTCCCGGACCGAAGAAGGCAAGATCTATCAGCGCCCTTTTGGTGGCCATACCACCGAATTCGGTGAAGGCCCGCCCGTGCAGCGCACCTGTGCGGCTGCCGACCGGACGGGGCACGCGATCCTGCACACGCT
>JBBREW010000336.1:0-3652 GCA_038225335.1 Rhodobacterales bacterium | reverse complement strand
CCAATCCATGAAAGGGTTCGCCGTCATGGCCATCGCCGGATACCCGGCAAAGGCGCGGGCCGTCGATCCCATCCACTGGTTTGTATTACGCATGCTTTCCATCATGTCGTAGGTCATCATATACTTCATGTGGGGAACGCTCCTGATGTGGTGCGGCACGTCATGCTGCGACTGCGAAGGTAGGGTGGAGGAAGAGATATGACAACTGATGATATGACTGGCGCGGCTGAGGAGGGTAAAAATCTTGACAAACTCAAGGAAAACCTGGCGCATGTTGATGCGCTGACGCAACGATTGGTTGCAGCCTTGGGGCGCGGGCGGCAAGTGCCAACGGCACTTCAGGGGCCCAGCCACGATTTGTATGCCAAGGCGGCAGGGGCATATTGGTCTGAAATGATCAATAATCCGGCAAAGCTGATCGAACATCAGATGACCTTCTGGACCAAATCGGTCACCCATTTCGTCGAGGCGCAGGCCCTGCTGGCCCATGGCCAGATTGCGGCACCACCGGACAACACACCGACCGACCGGCGTTTTGCCCATGATCTGTGGCGGACAAATCCGTTCTTCAACTTTATAAAACAGCAATACATGCTGAATGCCGAGGCCATCGCGCAGGCGATTGAGGATGTGGACACGCTGGATGCGGCGGAAAAGAAGCGGCTGAAGTATTTCGGCCAGCAGATCGTGGACCTGTTCAGCCCGACCAATTTTCTGGCCACCAATCCCGAAGCCCTGAGCCTTGCCGTCGAAACCGAAGGTCTGTCGCTGGTGCGCGGGCTGGAAAACCTTGTCCGCGATCTGGAAGCGAACAACGGCGATCTGGTCGTCACGCTGGCGGACAAGGATGCCTTTACGGTCGGTGAAAATCTGGCCACGACACCGGGTCAGGTCGTGTTCCGCAACCATCTGTTCGAATTGATCCAATATGCCCCGTCCACCCCGACGGTTCATGCGGTCCCGCTGCTGATCTTTCCGCCATGGATTAACAAGTTCTATATCCTTGACCTCAAACCCGAAAACTCTCTGATTAAGTGGATCGTGGATCAGGGGTTCACGCTGTTTGTCGTGTCTTGGGTCAATCCCGATGCCAGCTATGCGGACACGGACATGACCGATTACGTGCTGTCCGGCTATCTCGAAGCGATCCGCGTGGCCAAGGAGATCTGCGCCGTCCCGCAGATCAACGCGGTCGGCTATTGCATCGCTGGCACCACCCTGTCCCTGACGCTGGCGCTGCTGCACCAGCGGGGTGATACGTCGGTCAAGGCGGCCACCCTGTTCACCGCGCTGACGGATTTTTCCGACCGGGGCGAAGTGGGCGTGTTTCTGGACGAGGATTTCGTCGGCGGGATCGAACGCGAAGTGGAGCAGACGGGCATTCTTGACAGCTATTACATGTCGCGCACCTTCAGCTTTCTGCGGTCCAACGACCTGATCTATGGGCCCGCGATCCAAAGCTATATGATGGGCAAAGCCCCGCCCGCCTTTGATCTGCTGTATTGGAACGGCGATGCGACGAACCTGCCGGGCAAGATGGCGCGGCAGTATCTGCGCGGTCTGTGTCAGGAAGACCAGTTTGCAAGCAGCGGTTTCGAGGTGGCGGGGGCCACGGTCCATATCTCTGACGTCGACGTGCCGATCTGCGCGATTGCCTGTGAAACCGACCATATCGCCGCGTGGAAAAGCAGCTATCGCGGGGTGCAGAAAATGGGATCGACCGACAAGACGTTCATCCTGTCCGGGTCCGGGCATATCGCTGGCATCGTCAACCCGCCACACAAACGCAAATATGGCCACTGGTCGCAACCCGACCTGACGCTTGACCCCGCCGATTGGGTCGCAGCGGCAGACAAGCGCGAGGGCAGCTGGTGGCCGCTGTGGCAGGAATGGCTGGCGGAACGGTCGGGCAAGCAGGTCAAGGCAAGGGACCCCGGCCACGACCGCTATCCCAGCCTTGCCGCAGCGCCCGGCACCTATGTGAAACGGCTTTGACCGGGCGGGTCTGCGGTCGTTGCGCAGAATATGATGCAGGAACAAGGCCCTGTGCGAATGCAGCGATTTTTCTTGCTGCAGCGCAGAATAAAACTTGAAATGCTGCGCTGCAGCATCTAGGTAGGGTGCATCGAAAGACAGGCGGCAGAACTCTCTGGCGCCCCCACCCAGAAAAGGACTGACCAAATGGCCAAGACTCAAGATTTCACCAACGTGTTCAAAGACATGATGGGTTCCTTCCCGGTTGACACCAAGGCAATGGAAGACGCCTACAAGTCGCAGACGACACTGGCAGAAAAGCTGTCCACCGTGTCCCTGTCGGCCGCACAGGAATCGGCACAGCTGTCCGCCAAGTGGGCACAGGACACGCTGACCAAGATGCAGGACATGACAAAGGCAAAGGCAGAACCTGCCGATTACGCCAAGTCGATGACCGATTTCGCCACCGCCGCCGCTGAATCCGCAGCAGAGCACATGGCAGCCTTTGCAGAGATCGCCAAAAAGGTTCAGACGCAGACGCTGGAATTGATGATGGCTGCTGGCAAGGACATGTCCGAGGACATGACCACCGCCGCCAAGAAGGCATCCGACGACATGAGCAACGCTGCGAAAAAAGCCACCGCCGCAGCGAAGTAAGCGCCGCACTGACACTGCATCAAGGCGTGCCCTGCGGGGCGCGCCTTTTTGCTGTGCGGGATTGACTTGTTTATGATGCAGTCGCGGCATAGCATCGCTGCACTGCATCATGCTGGGGAGGGCAGATCGTGGCCAACACCGACAAACCACTGCTGATCAAGCGTTACGCCAGCCGCAGGCTGTATAACACCGAAACCAGCGACTACGTCACACTTGAAGATATCGCGACCTTCATCCGCGCCGGGCGCGAGGTGCAGATTGTCGATCTCAAATCCGGCGATGATCTGACGCGACAATATCTGCTGCAGATCATTGCGGAACATGAAAGCCGGGGCGAAAGCGTGCTGGGCGTCGATCTGCTGACCGATCTTGTGCGCAGCTACACCTCTCAGGCGGCATCCGTCGTGCCGCAGTTCCTGACCGCCAGCTTCGAGATGCTGCGCGACGGACAAAGCAAGGCGATGGAAAACATGACAAAGACGAACCCGCTGCTGAAGATGCCGGGGTTCGAGGCGATGCGGTCCCAGCAAGAGGCGTTTTTCAAGGCGATGACGGGCGGTTTGATCCCCGGCGTGTCCCGCCCGCAAGAGACGCCCCGTCCGCCCGATGATCTGGAAACGATCAAGGCGCAACTGGCGGAAATGCAGGACCGGTTGTCAAAACTGGGCAAATAAGCGCGGCGGCAACCGGGCGGGCGTCAGAGGCCCAGCCGGTCGCGCAAGGCAAACCACGTCATGGCCAGTGTCAGCAGTGGCGCACGCAACCGTGCCCCGCCCGGAAACTGCGGCACCGGCAATTTGCGCATCACGTCGAACTGGTCAGTCTGACCGATGATGGCTTCTGCCATCACGCGGCCCGCCATGCCGGACAAGGCGACGCCGTGCCCGCTGAACCCGGCGGCTGACATGATGTTTGTCCCGATCCGCTGCAGTGCGGGCAGGCGGGTCATGGTGATGCCCAGCGTGCCGCCCCAGACGTAATCGAACCCGATACCAGCCAGTTGCGGGAACAGGTGTTCCAT
>JBBREW010000335.1:0-3658 GCA_038225335.1 Rhodobacterales bacterium | reverse complement strand
AGGTCGCGGGGATCCTGCTGGAAAGCAGCGGCAAGGGGCCGTTCATCGACTGGTTGGCCATCGGGTTCGGTGTCAATCTGGCGCATGTGCCCGACGGGGTGCGCGATGCGGCCTTTGCGCCGGTTGCCTTGCAGGATGCGGGCGGCACCGATGCGCCGCCCTTGCATTTTCTGGTCCGGCTTGCCGCCGATTTCGCCACCCAAGAGGCAAAGTTGTGGGAGTTCGGATTTTCCATCATCCGCCGCGACTGGATGCGTCAAGCGGCCCGGTTGGGCGACATCATCACCGCACGCACCGCGCGCACAGAGGTGACGGGAACATTTGACAGCATCGACGCCGAAGGCAATCTTGTGCTGATCACGGCAGAGGGACCGCAGGTCATTTCCGCCGCTGACGTCTATTTCTAAAGGGGCGGGGCAATGTTGCTGGCCATTGATTGCGGAAACACCAACACGACCTTTTCGATCTGGGACGGCACGCGGTTTCTGGCAACCTGGCGGACGAAAACCGACTGGCAGCGCACGGCGGACCAGTATTTTGTCTGGCTGACCTCTCTGATGCAGATGCAAAAGGTGTCCGTGTCCATTGATCAGGTCATCGTCAGTGCGACGGTGCCGCGGGTTGTGTTCAATCTGCGGGTGCTGGCGGATCGGTATTTCAACTGCCGTCCGCTGGTGGTCGGCAAACCCGACTGTCTGTTGCCGGTCGCACCCCGCGTCGATCCGGGCACCGCTGTGGGGCCGGACCGTCTGGTGAATACCGTCGGTGCCTTTGACCGCCACGGCGGCAACCTGATCGTGGTGGATTTCGGCACGGCGACGACCGCCGATGTGGTCGACGACGACGGGGCCTATGTCGGCGGTGTCATCGCCCCCGGCGTGAATGTCAGTCTGGAGGCGTTTCACATGGCCGCCGCCGCCTTGCCACACGTGGATGTGACCCGGCCGGAACGCGTCATCGGCACCAATACCGTGGCCTGCATGCAGTCCGGTGCATTCTGGGGTTACATCGGTCTGGTAAAAGAGATAACCGCACGGATCAAAGCCGAACGCGGCCGCGAGATGGCCGTCATCGGGACCGGTGGTCTGGCCTCTCTGTTTGCGACGGGCGATACATTATTTGACCGGGTCGAGGATGACCTGACGATGCACGGGTTAACCGTGATTCATCAATTTAACAGGGACCATACATGAGTGCTGCAAAAGCGAACGACCGGTTGATCTACATGGCGCTGGGTGGCGCCGGTGAAATCGGCATGAACTGCTACGTTTACGGCTATGGCCTGCCGGGCAAGGAACGACTGATCGTCGTCGATCTGGGTGTGACGTTTCCCGATATGGATTCGACGCCCGGCGTCGATCTGATCTTTCCCGACATTTCATGGCTGCGGGCGCGCCGCGCCCAGATCGAAGGCATCTTCATTACCCACGCCCACGAAGACCACGTCGGCGCTGTCGGCCTGCTGTGGGAACAGCTGGGTGCACCGATCTATGCCCGCAAGTTCACCGCCAATATCGCGCGGCGCAAATTGCAGGAACATGGTCATTCAGACAATGTCATCACGGTGGTGGACCCCTATCCCGCCGTGATCGATTGCGGTCCGTTCAAGGTGTCCTACGTGCCTGTCAGCCACTCCATCCCGGAAAGCGCGGGTCTGGTGATCGACAGTGCCGGTGGCCGCATCGTGCATACGGGCGATTTCAAGGTCGACATGACACCCGTGGTCGGCGACCCCTTCAATACCGCCCTGTGGGAAGAAATCGCCCGCCCCGGCGTCAAGGCGCTGGTCTGCGACAGCACGAACATCTTCTCGAAACATGCGGGCCGGTCGGAAATGTCGATCGGGCCGTCGATCACGGAACTGATGCGGAACTCTGCCGGTCTGGTCGCGGCCACGACATTTGCATCCAACGTCGCCCGGTTGAAAACGCTGGCCGATGCGGCGACTGCCGCAGGGCGCACGGTCTGCCTGCTGGGCCGGTCGATGAACCGCATGGTTGAAGCCGCCAAGGAAACCGGTCTGCTGCCCAATTTCCCCGTCACCATCGGCCCGGAAGAGGCGCAGACAGTGCCCCGCAACAAGCTCATGCTACTGGTCACCGGATCACAGGGTGAACGACGCGCGGCCTCCGCGCAACTCAGCCAGGGGGCCTATCTGGGTCTCAGCCTGAAAGAGGGCGATACGTTCCTGTTTTCGTCAAAGACGATCCCCGGCAATGAACGCGGTGTGATCCGCATCATGAACCAGCTCAGCGAAATGGGCGTCGATATCGTGGACGACGAGGGCGGCAAATACCACGTGTCCGGCCACGCCAACCGACCGGATCTGGAAACGATGCACCAGATCATCAAACCACAATTCCTGATCCCGATGCACGGCGAACACCGCCATCTGCGCGAACACGTCAAGGTCGCGGCGCAGTTCGGTCTGGACGGCATCGTGGCGGTCAACGGCATGATGATCGATCTGTCCGGCAACCGTCCGACGGTCGCCGAATACATTGAAACCGGGCGCACCTATCTGGATGGATCGGTGCAGATCGGCGCGATGGACGGTGTGGTCCGCGACCGTATCCGGATGGCCCTGAACGGGGTCGCCGTCATCACGCTCATCATCGACGAAAATGATGAACCGCTTGGCGATCCCTGGGTCGAGATTTCGGGCATTGCCGAAACCGGCCGGTCCGACACCGCCCTCGCAGAAGTGATAGAGGCCGATCTGGCGCAGTTCATCGGTCGGGCCGACCGCAAGACTATCCGCGACGACGTCAAGCTGGAAAAAGAGCTGAAAAACGTCGCCCGCCGCTCGGCACAGGGTGAAATCGGCAAGAAACCCGAAGTGATCGTCGTCATCAGCCGCCTTGGCTGATGCACCGACACATCGCTGTCTCCGACCGGTCTGTCCCCTTTCTTCTCGTTCCAAATATCCCGGGGGTCCGGGGGCAGCGCCCCCGGGTCGTCCGGTCAGCTCTCGGGCTGACCGGACGACGGCCAAACGCCGCCGCCCGCGTTATTCCGAACAGACATAGACAGCACCGCCCACGGCTACAGCGGTGACAGCGGCGGCGGTCAGGGCTGCGGGGGCGGACAGGATGCCCGCGGCACCTGTCGCGGCGGTGCCGATCGTGCTGCTGATGGATGCGCCACTGCCCGACAGCAGAACCGCGCCGGACCGGTGCGTGACCTTGCTCAGTGTCGAATCACCCGTGCCTAGGGCTGCACCCACGACGGCACCGCTGGCGGATACCATAGCGGACCGGGTGCCATTCACCTTTTCACACACGCCTGACCCGGTGCAGCGGCCGCGAAAATTCCGCGCGCCGGGGATCAGCAGAAACCCGGTGTCCGCATCGGTATATTGCAGGCACATGTCGGACACGTCCTCGACCCCGGATACAAAGGCGAACACTTCCTGGCTGTCGCAGGCCCGCTGATCGCCGGTCAGGTAATCGAACGACCGCCCGGGGAAGTTCAGCAGGCGTTCGCGCCGTGTGGTGGGGGCGGGTGACACGGTCAGGGTGTCCGTGTCGATCTGAAGGTCGATCGCCTCGACCGTGGTCTGACAGACAGAGGCAAGGGCCGGGGATGCGGCGAAAAGTGCCGCGACAGCAATCAGGGAACGTATCATCATATCCTTTGCGGGCCGCGGAACTGGGCC
>JBBREW010000334.1:0-3674 GCA_038225335.1 Rhodobacterales bacterium | reverse complement strand
GCGACACCGCCCCCCCTTGGCACCACCAGCCCGACGCCCGACCGTGGCATTTTCCGCTATGAAGCGCGCAATGACCAAGGCGGCGGACTGGTGCAAAAGGTCGTTTACGACCGCGAAAAGGATACCTTTGCCGTGGACGGCATCGGATTTGACGGCGCGAATGTCTATACCCGCGTCGCGGCACCGCTGGACACCTTGGGCGGGGCCCGTGTCTATCAGTCGGCCACAACCGTGCGGGATCCTGTCACGAACGCCCCGATTGATCAGATCGTGCCGTACCGTGCCCTGCATGCCGTCAGCCGCAACCGCACCGGGACCGAACCCACGACCAGTTACGCCATCGTGCGCACCGGCGGTTACGTTGATTACGGTTTCGGCGGTTACGTGTATGAACGCAAAGGCGGCGTCACATTTCAGACGACCGGTCAGGCGAGCTTCAAAGGCGATTACGCCGGACTGCGCGTGTTCAAAAACAGTGGCGGGCTGGAATATGTGACCGGCGACATGCTGATGGCGATCGATTTCGAGGATTTCAACGCCAATGACGCCGTCAAGGGCCGGATTACGAACCGCTCCGCCCGCGACAGCAGCGGGGCTGTGATCACGCTGGGGACCGGCGATGGCCAACTGCAGCTTCCGACGGTGTTTTTCGACATCAGGGAAGGAACACCAACCTTGTTGCCCAGCGGCGAGGTGACCGGCACCATGAGTTCAACAATCGTGAACGAACAGGGCGCTTTGGAGAGCTATGAAACCGGCACATTCAACGGCATCGTCGCCGGTGACATGACAAAAAGACCCGGCGGCGAAATTGTCGGGATCATCACGCTTGAATCAGAGGACACCCGGTTCGAGGGGGTTACAGCGCAGGAAACCGGCGGCGTCATCCTGTATCGCCAATGAAACGCCCCTGTTTTCTGGCAGCCGCATTCGCCGTTATCCTCTGCCCCGGTCTGGCGATATCGCAGACAGAAGGGGGGCAAGCCGAAAGCCAGCCCATACGCCAATCCGACCTGACGGCGGACGATCTGCGGCTGATCGCGCAGGAGTTGTTGGGGGCAGGCGATGCGGCGGGGGCGGCCGCTGCGGCGGCTGCTCTGTTGGCGCGCGATCCCGCTGATCTGACCGCCCTGATCATCGGTGCGCAGGCCGCACTGGAGACAGGTCGCCCGGCAGAGGCCGCTATTCTGGCCCGCCGTGGCTTTGCGGCCGCGGACGACGATATCGCCCGCTATGTGGCGGCGCGTCTGGCGGCCCGCGCCCATGCCGAACAGTCCCAGTTCAGCAGATCGCAAATCTGGCTGCGTCTGGCGCGGCAAAATGCACCGGATGCGGAAAGTGCAGCGGCGGTGGCAGAGGATTACGCCCTTGTCCGGGACGCCAATCCTTTGTCCTTGTCGCTGACATTCGGCATAAGCCCGTCCAGCAACATCAACAACGGATCGCGGTCGGACACCGTCGAACTTTTCGGCCTTGAACTGACGTTGAGCGAGGCCGCAAAAGCACTCTCCGGCATCCAGTATGAAGCCGGTGGCACCGCGCGATACCGGCTGAACGCGACGGACAGATCAGCGACATTTGCCGAAGTGGATCTGCGCAGCACGACATTCACCCTGAGCCAGGCGTCACGCAACGCCTTGCAGCGCGACATCGACGCGGCCTTGTCACGCGGTCTGCCGACCGATGATCTGCCACGGACAGGACGGGATTTTGCCAGCACCACCTTGTCCTTTGGTCTGATCCACAACCGCATACTGTCGCCGGGTGCGCGTCCGACTGCATTCACACTGCGCGCGGGCAAGACATGGTATGACGGTGATCCCTTTCAGACCTTTGTCGATCTGGGTGTCAGCCACAGCTACAGCATCGGCGACCGCGCACAGCTGCGGCTGGATGCGGGACTGCAAAAACAATTCGCCGAAGACGCGGTGCAGGACACGCTGACCTATAGTTTCAATGTCGGCTACAGTCAGCTTTTGGCCAATGGTGATATCGTCAGCGTCACTGTGACCGACCGGATCAACACGTCTGATGACAGCGAACGCGACAATACCACCGTCCGGATTGGCGTGGGATATGATTTGGCGCGACCGATTGGTGATGTCAGGTTTGGTTTTGGTGCTGCGGTGGAACAGCGTGGGTTTGAATCGTCGATTTATACGGATGGCGGTCGGATCGACCGGACGGCCACAGCACAGATCACCGCGGTCTTTGATCAGATCGAATATTACGGCTTCATCCCTGTGGTCACGCTCAGCGGGGGGCGCACCTTTTCCGATGCGGCCCGCTTTGACACCGACTTTGGCACAATCGGGTTTGATTTGCGGTCGTCCTTCTGACCGCCTGGGGTTGGCATCACTGGCGGCCACACTAGGTTTCAACCCTGACGCAAGATGCGAAGGAACGTTTTCATGTCACTGAAATACCTACACACCATGGTTCGGGTCAAAGATCTGGATCAGACCATGGCATTTTTCAATCTGCTTGGCCTGCGGGAAATCCGGCGGATCGATAACGACGGCGGACGGTTTTCGCTGGTGTTCATGGCCGCCGACGGGGATGACGATTGCCCTGTGGAATTGACCTATAACTGGGACGGCGATGACGGTCTGCCGTCTGACGGTCGTCACTTTGGTCATCTGGCCTATCGCACCGACGATATCTATGCGCTGTGCCAGCATTTGATGGACAATGGCGTGACCATCAATCGCCCCCCGCGCGACGGCCACATGGCGTTCGTGCGGTCGCCGGACAATGTGTCGATCGAACTGCTGCAAAAGGGCGACGCATTGCCCAAGGCAGAGCCGTGGGCCAGCATGGAAAACACCGGCCACTGGTAATCAAATAACTGACGGCGGCGACGACAGGTGCCTTGGTCATCCGTTGCTGCCGCCGTTTATTTTCCGTCCTGTCAGATCGCCGAAACAGGGCATCGCAGCGGGCCGGTCCACCGGATCAATAAATATATCTGATTTGATCTGTCCAATACCGTTCGATGCGGCGCAGTGATCCGGTGATGTCTTCGATGCCGGTCTGGTCAATCACGCCGCGCGCCAAAAGCCCTTCGGCATGCGTTGCAAACAGGGCTGATACGATCTGCCGGATATCGCGCCCTTTCTGGGTCTGTCGCACACGGACTGACCGGCGGTCGATTTCGGACCGTTCGTGGTGCATGAACCCGTGTTCCACCAGTTTTTTCAGATTGTAGCTGACGTTGCTGCCCTGGTAATAGCCACGCGTTTTCAATTCGCCGGCTGTCACTTCGTTATTGCCGACATTGAAAAGCAAAAGCGCCTGCACCGGGTTGATTTCCAGAACACCCACGCGTTCGAATTCGTCCTTGATCACATCGAGCAAAAGGCGGTGCAGCCGTTCAACCAGTAGCAGGCTGTCCAGATAGGAATCCATAAAGGCAGTCGTCGCGGGCGACATGGGCGTGTCGTTCGCTGCCGATCTGAGTTTGGCGTGCAGTGTCATGGTTCCTCCGATTCAGGCGTCTGAACAGGACCATGAGGGCAATTGTCAAAAATTCGGTTAAGTTGCGTGCGGTCGTGTCAGACCCTGCGCACCCGCCGCGATATCCGCAACCAAGGCTGCAAAACGGTCCGGGGGTGATACCTGACCGCTGACCCATGTGTAGATATCCAGATCGCTTTCATCCAGCAACGCCTGAT